>NZ_JBMGJV010000021.1:0-73093 GCF_051025295.1 Candidatus Dedyshia acidiphila
GCCGCAAATCGAAGCGACCCTTCCTGATCAAGTGCAGGCAAAATCCTGCGATCAGCAACTCAAAAACGTATGCCAAAATCTTGGGCATTCTTCGTCTGAATGCTCTGACCCGGCTGAGTTGAAAAAAAGTTCGCGCTCAGATCCAGTTTGCCTGTGACCCGGGTCCATCTGCTGACGAGTTGAGGCAACAGGAAATGCGGGAGGCGCGCGCAAACCGCCTCGTCGTTGTCGGTCAGGGCGATTTACCCTCCCACCGGCTCGACAAGCTCATGCTCGTTGACTACGACACGGAAGCTGTCCTTCTCGAATTGCCACCGGATGCTCTGGCCGGCAAGATCTATTGGAAGCCGCTGGTCCAATCGCAATGGATCAAAGCAGCCGCGCCTGCTGGCGAGAATGGTGCAATTGCCGCTGTCCCTCGGATGAGTGCGCCGCCCGTAGCGAACGGTGAGGATTCATCGATTTCGAACGCGCTAAGTGCATGGGCCCGTGCGGAAGAGTCCAACGATCCCGCCACGCTCGCCGACTGTTATGCAGCCGAGATGGACCGCTACTTCCTTCGTCGCCATGTCTCGAGAGAATACGTTCGTGACTATCTGACGAACTTGTTCCGGCGGGACAGTCGCAGGGTCGTCACGTTCGTGCCTAAGGTCGTCGCGTTCGAAGATCAGTCCCCAGATGAAGTAAAAGTCCGATTGATGAAGGACGTCCTCACTACGGATCAGCAGGGAACAGTTGAGCACCTCATCCGCTCAGTGCTGTACCTCAAAAAGGAAGGCTCCCAGTGGAAGATCTTCAGTGAGCAGGACTTGAAATAATTGCCAGTTCGCACCTGATGAAAGGAATGAAACGCCGGAATCCGCATGAATTTACTGTGAACTCCGCTGAAGCCGTCGCCATTTTTCATCGCATCGCAACTCGCACCACCTATCGATAGTCGGGGCGGATGGTTCTGCTCCGGCTTCTCTCCTGAGGACTTCTCTCCCGGGCGCCAGCCGGGCGATCCGCTTCGGCATTGCGCCGGAGCCAGCGGTCTGTTCTCAAGGAGACAAGCATGACTTACGAAATCGCGCGGAAGGCCATCGCGCTCAGCGCAGCACTTTGCGTCGTGGCATCTACTGCAGCCCCAGTTCTGGCACAGAACGATGACTTCCCGACCCGCACGCCCATCAAGCACGTCGTCGTCATCTTTCAGGAGAACGTGTCGTTCGACCACTACTTCGGCACTTACCCGCACGCGCAGCCCAACAAGAACAGCACGGTCTACTTCGGCCAGGCGAGGCGTGACACGCCGCGGGCCAACACCCTGTTGAGCGCCGGGCTGCTGACCGCCAATCCGAATGGCGCCAATCCGTTTCGCATCGACCGCAGCGTGCCGAATACCTGCGATCAGGACCACGGCTACGGCGACGAACAGTTTGCCTTCCATGGCGGCCTGATGGATCGCTTTACCTCGCCGCTGCCCAACGGGCGCAACTTCAGCTGCAACGATCCGGTGCTCGGGCCAAACAGCACGCTCGGCTACTACGACGGCAACACCGTCACTGCCCTCTGGAACTACGCGCAGCACTACGCGATGAGCGACAACTCGTACGGCACCAGCTTTGGCCCGTCCACCCCTGGACTGCTCAACCTGGTCGCGGGCACCACGTATGCCGCCACCATCACGAATGGCCTTTCCCCGAACGGCAACATCGCGAATGGCGCAACGACTGGCGCTGTGATCGGCGACCCCGATCCGGCTGACGATGTCTGCTCGAACCCCAAGCGCGCGCAGATCAGGATGAGCGGTGAGAACGTGGGCGACCTGCTCAACAAGGCAGGCGTGACGTGGGGCTCCTTCATGGGCGGCTTCGCGGATTGCGCGCATGTCTCGACCGGCATCACCGGGCTGACGACTGGCGATTACATTCCGCACCACGCCTTCTTCCAGTACTGGAAGTCGACGTCCAACCCGAACCACACCCGCCCCACGTCGGTGGCCCTGATCGGCCATGCCTCCGATGCCGCCAACCACCAGTACGACATCAACGACTTCTTCTCGGCGCTGAACGCGAACAATCTTCCGGCAGTCAGCTTCCTTAAGGCGCGGGCGATTGAAGATGCGCACGCCGGCTACTCGGATCCGCTCGACGAACAGAAGTTCCTCGCCGAGACGATCAACGCCATCGAGCGCAGCCCGGAGTGGAAGGAAACAGCGGTCATCGTCGCGTACGACGATTCCGATGGCTGGTACGACCACGTGATGGGCCCGATCGTGCACCAGTCGAACGTGGCTGAGGATCAGCTTCTCGGCGCCGGCAACTGCGGCACCCCGAAGGCTACCGGCGATACTGGTGTGCAGAACGGACGCTGCGGTTACGGTCCGCGTCTGCCGCTGCTCGTGATCTCGCCGTACGCGAAGAAAAACTACATCGACCACCGCGTTACGGATCAGGCATCCATCACCCGCTTCATCGAAGACAACTGGAACCTCGGACGCATCGGCAACGGCTCGGCCGATGCCATCGCCGGCACTCTGAACGGCCTCTTCGACTTCGATGACAAGGGGAAGGGCAAGAATGCGCCACTGTTCCTCAACCCGATTACTGGTCAGCTGCTTGACTCCGAAACCGAATAACAACTGCCTTGCACGCAAAAAGCCCCGGCACCGTGCCGGGGCTTTCTGCTGTCCGCTTCTGCTGGACGTCTAGCTCTGCTTCGCCTTCTGGAAGCGCTCGTTCACGTTGTCCCAGTTCACCGTGTTCCACCAGGCCTTCAGGTAGTCGGGGCGCTTGTTCTGGTACTTCAGGTAGTACGCGTGCTCCCACACATCATTGCCCAACACCGGGTACTTGCCTTCACTGATCGGGTTGTCCTGGTTGGGCGTGGTTACGATCTCCAGCTTGCCGCCGGACCAAACCAGCCAGCCCCAGCCGGCGCCGAACTGCGCCGCGGTCTTTTCCTCGAACTGCGTCTTGAAGGTTTCGAACGAACCGAAGTCCTTCCTGATCTGGTCCGCGATCGCGCCCGTCGGCTCGCCGCCGCCGTGCGGCTTCATGATCTCCCAGAACATCGAGTGGTTCAGGTGGCCGCCGCCGTTGTTGCGCACCACTCCGCGCACATCGTCGGGCACCTTCGAGAGATTGCGGATCAGCTCTTCCGGGCTCTGGTTGCCGAGCTCTGGATGCTTGTCCACGGCGCCGTTCAGCTTGGTCACATAAGCCGCGTGGTGCTTATCGTGGTGCAGCTTCATCGTCGCTTCGTCAATATGCGGCTCGAGCGCGGCGTAGTCGTAGGGAAGCGGTGGCACTTCGTAGGCCAAGGGAGTCCTCCTTGCGGGTGTCTTGGGCTGGGGGCCGAATCTGCGGCCGATGTGATGCCAGAACGAGCATGCCGTACAGCGGCGCCATGCCGCGTCTCAGCATCTCTTTGTATACACAAAGAGGAGATGCGCGAGCAGCGCCGCCGGTCTCACTACCTGTGTGCGTCTCGTCATGCTGCTGCAAATGATCGGGTTCCGTGCGAGTCTAGATTGCAGGGCTCCCGCGCTCGAGCAGTCCGCTTGCCGGCTCCCGGATTTGCTGTTGCGCTGGACCTTCGGACCGTTTGCCAAGACGACGCATAACTCGACGCGATCTGCTGCGCGATGCCGGGGCCGCCGGCGTGCTGGCGCTGGGGGCTCCCGCCACTGTCGCCAGCGCGCTGCAGAATCAGCCTGCTCCGCCGGCCGGCAGCACGGCCCCGAAACCGCAGGAGCAGGCGGCCGAGCAGTATCGCCATCCCCCCGGCGTCTTCATCAACCGGCCGCTCACGCAGGTGCCCAAGGCTGCGGAGGCGCTGCTCGATGACATGGAGGGTCGCAACTGCGACTTCTTCTACAACGAAGCTCACCCCAAGACTGGCCTGGTGCGCGACCGCGCCCCGTCGAATGGCCGCTCGCTCAGCCGCGCCGCTTCCATCGCTTCCACCGGCTTCGGCCTCAGCGCCATGTGCATCGCGCACAAACGCCACTACCTCCGCCCGCTCGACTGTGAGCAGCGCGTCGAGAAGACACTCGCCTACCTGCTGAACGACTGCCCGCACGAGCACGGCTTCCTCTACCACTTCATCGACTGGGAGAGCGGCAAGCGGATGTTCAACTCCGAGCTGTCCTCCATCGACACGGCGCTGCTCATGTGCGGCATCCTGCACTGCCGCACCTACTTCGACGGCAACGCTCGCATCGCTAATCTGGCGACCACGCTCTACCGCCGCGTCGACTGGCAGTGGATGCTCAACGGCGGCGACACGCTCTCCATGGGCTGGCTGCCGGAGCAGGGCTTCCTGCGCCATCGCTGGGACATCTACGCCGAGCTGACCACCATGTACCTGCTGGCCATCGGCTCGCCCACGCATCCCGTCACGGCCGCAAGCTGGGAGGCGCTGCAGCGCCCCATCGTGCCCTATGGCGGCATCGACTACATCACCGGCGTGGCGCCGCTCTTCATCCATCAATACCCGCAGGCCTGGTGTGACTACCGCGGCGTCCGCGATAAGCACGCCAACTACTTCACCAACTCCATCGCCGCCACCCGCGCCCACCAGCTCTGGTGCCTCGTGCTCGGCAGCAAGTTCCCTTGGATCGATCAGGACCTGTGGGGCATCTCGGCCTCGGACTCGCGGCAGGGCTACCGCGTCTGGGGCGGACCACCCGAGATGGGTCAGCCCGACGGCACTCTGGTGCCCTGCGCCTGTGCCGGCTCCGTCGTCTTTCTGCCCGCGGAGTGCACCCACGTCCTGCTCAACATGCGGCAGCGCTATGGCGACCGCGTCTACCAGCGCTACGGCTTCGTCGACGCCTTCCAACCCACCGCCGGCTGGTTCGCCGAAGATGTTATCGGCATCGACGTCGGCATCGGCCTGCTGATGGCCGAAAATCTCCGCAGCCAGTTCGTCTGGGAGACATTCATGAAAAACCGGGAGATCCAGCACGCCATGCGCGACTGCGGCTTCCGTGCAGACCCCGACGCCAACTCGCAAGTCCTCTGAAACCAAATCCGTTTCCCGTGCTCTTATGTCTGGCAGCCACACCCCGCTGTATGAATGCGCGGTGAATCGCGGTGAGTTCCCGGTGGCAGTGCAGACTGGCTCTTGTGCCGGCGCCTGGTACCGCCGACGATGGCTAAGAAAGTGGAGAGGATGCAAAGCGAGTGAGCGAGAACTCAGTGCTGTACCGCTGGATCGATGGTCACGGCGAGGCGCCCGGCGCGCCCGGGCTCGAGCCGCGATGGACCTCCAGCCAGAAGGATGTGGTCGGCACTGCTTACTCGGCCTCGAGCAAGGTCTGGTGGACCTTGTCGCACGGCACCGTCAACGAGATCTATCACCCCACCATCGATCGCCCCCAGATCCGCGACCTCGAGTTCCTCATCACCGACGGTGACACGTTCGTTCACGAGGAGAAGCGCGACCTCGTCCACGACTTCTCCTACATCGCCCCGCATGCTCCCGCGGTTCGCATCATCAACAGCGACCCCGGGGGACGCTATCGGCTGATCAAGCGCGTCATCAGCGACCCGCACGCGCCGGTGCTGCTGATCGACGTCACCGTCGAGGCCCCGCCCGAGCTGCTGCGCAAGCTGAAGGTCTACGCCCTGCTCGCGCCGCATCTTGAGGTCGGCGGAGCCGACAACAGTGGCCGCGTGCTCGATGTCGCCGGCCGCACCATGCTGCTCGCCTGGAAGGGCAACGCCGCACTGGCCATGGCGGTCGATGGCGGATTCTCCAACGCTAGCTGCGGCTTTGTCGGCGCCAGCGACGGCTACCAGGATGTCACTCGTCACTACGGCATGCGCTGGCATTACGGGTCGGCGCTCAACGGCAACATCGCGCTCACCGGCGAGATCGATGTCGCCGCGCACCCGCACTTCCTGCTCTCCGTCGGCTTCGGCTCGGCTCCGCACTCCGCGCTGACCCGTACCGTCGGCTCGCTCAATGTGCCCTTCGACGAGCAGTTGTCCCGCTTCATCGTGCAGTGGGAGCGCGTCAAGCCGGTGGTCAAGCTGGCCGGTGCGGCGCAGGATGGCGGCGAATTGCTCAACACCAGCTACCAGGTCCTGCTCTCCCACGAAGACAAAACTTACGCCGGCGCGTTCATCGCCTCGGCCTCCATCCCCTGGGGGCAGGCGCGGTCCGACAGCGACCTGGGCGGCTATCACCTGGTCTGGACCCGCGACATGACCCAGACCGCGACTGCTCTGCTCGCCTGCGATCACCAGTCGAGCGCCATGCGCGCCCTCACCTATCTCGCTGTCACGCAGAAGGCCGACGGCAGCTTCCCCCAGAACTTCTGGGTCAATGGCGCGCCCTACTGGTCGGGCGTCCAGCTCGACGAGACCGCGTTCCCCATCCTGCTCGCCTGGCGTTTGTGGAAGCTCGACGCACTCGGCATCTTCGACCCCATGCCCTTCATCGAACGCGCTGCCGCCTTCCTGGTGCGCCATGCGCCGGTCACCATGCAGGAGCGCTGGGAGGAATGCGCCGGCTACTCGCCCTCTACGCTGGCCGTGGTCGTCACCGCGCTCGTCTGCGCTGCTGACCTGCTCCGCTCCCGTCACCGGCCGGAGCTGGCCGCCTTCCTCGAAGAGCAGGCCGACTGGATCGAATCGCACCTCGAAGACTGGACCGCTACCAACGATGGCATCCTGGTTCCCGAGGTCCGCGAGCACTACATGCGCATCCGCCCCGCGGAGCCTGCCGGCGCTGAGCCGTACATCCATAGAGGCCCCGGCACGGAGACGATCCGTATCGCCAATCGCGCGCCCGGCGAGCGCTACGAATTCGAAGCGCGCGCCGTCGTTGACGGTGGCTTCCTCGAACTCGTCCGCTACGGCGTTCGTCCCGCGGATGATCCGCTCATCGCGGCCAGCGTGAAAGTGGCCGATGCGGTCATCCGGCGCGAGCTTCCGCAGGGTCCGGGCTTCCGCCGCTACAACCACGATGGCTACGGCAACCACCCCGACGGCGCGCCGTTCGACGGCTGGGGACAGGGCAACTGCTGGCCTTTGCTCACCGGCGAGCGCGCTCACTATGAACTCGCGCGCGGCCGCAAGGTCGCGGACCTGATCCGCACCATCGAGGGCTTCGCCTCCACAGGCCACATGCTGCCCGAGCAGGTCTGGGATGGCGAGGACTGCCCGCCCTGCGGCATGTTCAAAGGCCGCCCCACCGGCTCTGCCATGCCGCTCGTGTGGGCGCACGCCGAGTACATCAAGCTGCTGCGCTCCGCCACCGACGGCCGCGTCTTCGACCGCGTCGAGCCGGTCGCCGAACGCTATCGTCAGCCGCGCTCGCACGCCAATCATGAGGTCTGGCGCCTCGACCGGCAGGTCGCGCGTATGGCAGTCACGCGGAAGCTCCGCATCGAGGCAGAGAACGCCTTCGAGCTGTCATGGTCCGGGGATAGCTGGCAGACGACGGGGTCCATTCGTGCCACCAGTGTCGCGGCAGCAGGCTTCTATGCCGACCTCCCGCCCGGCGCCGGCGACGCGCTCGAGTTCACGTTCTACTGGCCGGGACAGGCGCGCTGGGAGGGACGAAACTTCCGCGTGCTCATCGAACGAGGTGGGGCAACACGTGGCGATTAGCACGCCTCTTGGTGTGCGCAATCCGCACAATGGTTGCCTCGCCGACCTGTGGACACCCTTGTCATCAGACACGGCTGCAGAGCATGTAGAGTTGAGTGGTGCGCGCCCTTGGCGCGGTGTCAAGATGAAGGTCCCGAATCGATTGCACGCGCTGTTCCCGCCTGTCTCGCAGAAACGCGAACGCGCAGCGCCCGCAACCCCACTGAAAGAAAGCGAGCCCGCACATGAGTGACATTCAGCAAACAGCCATCAACGCACTGCGCTTTCTCGCCGTCGACGCGGTCCAGAAGGCGAACAGCGGCCACCCTGGCGCGCCGCTCGGCGATGCTCCCATCGCCTACCTGCTCTTTCACAATTACATGCGGCACAATCCGAAGCACTCGAAGTGGGCGAACCGCGATCGCTTCGTGCTCTCGAACGGCCACGCGTCGGCGCTGCTCTACGGCGTGCTCCACCTGTCCGGCTACGACGTCACCATCGATGACCTGCAGTCGTTCCGCCAGTGGCATTCGCGCACGCCCGGTCATCCCGAGTACGGCGACACGGACGGCGTTGAGGTGACCACCGGTCCACTCGGCCAGGGCTTCGCAATGGGCATCGGCATGGCCGCGGCAGAGCGGCACCTCGCGGCGGTCTATAACAAACCCGGTTACGACATCGTCGACCACTACACCTACATCCTGTGCGGCGATGGCGACCTGATGGAGGGCGTCTCGCACGAGGCCGCCTCGCTCGCGGGCACACTTGCGCTTGGCAAGACAATCGTCCTCTACGACGACAACCTCATCTCGCTCGACGGCCCGACTGAGCTCTCCTTCACTGAAGACGTGCTCAAGCGCTTCGACGCCTATCACTGGCACACCCAGATCGTCGAAGACGGCAATGACCTCGAAGCCATCGGCAAGGCCATCGAAGCCGCCAAGGCAGTTACAGACAAGCCCTCGATGATCGCGGTGCGCACGGTGATCGGCTACGGCAGCCCTAAGGCCGGCACCAACAAAGCCCACGGCGAGCCGCTCGGCGCAGAAGACGTCACGAAGACGAAAGAGAAGCTGAACTGGCCCGCGGACAAGACCTTCTACGTTCCCGAGGACGCCGCCAAGCATTGGCTCGAAGCCGTCGACAAGGGCGCGAAGGAAGAGCAGGGCTGGAACGATGTCTTCGCGCGCTACGCGAAGGAGTTCCCCGAACTCGCCGGCCAGTTCCGCCGCACCATCGATGAACAGAAGCTGCCGGACGGCTGGGAGAAGTCGCTCCCCGTCTTCGAAGCGACCGCCAAGCCCATCGCCACCCGCAGTGCCGGCAACACCGTCATGAACGCGTTCGGCAAGGTCGTCCCCGAAGTCTTCGGCGCGCCGCCGACCTCACCACCTCCACCAAGACCATCTTCAAAGACGGCGGCAACTTCCACGTCGACCCCGCAGGTCGCAACGTGTTCTTCGGCGTGCGCGAGTTCGCCATGTGCGCCATGGTCAACGGCATGGCCGTGCACGGCGGCCTTATCCCCTACGGCTCCACCTTCTTCAACTTCGTCGATTACGCCAAGCCGGCGCTGCGCATCGCGGCCATCATGAAGTCGCACTCCATCTTCGTGTTCACGCACGACTCCATCGGCCTCGGCGAAGACGGCCCCACGCACCAGCCCATCGAGCAGCTCATGATGCTGCGCGCCACGCCCAACCTGATCGATCTGCGGCCCGCGGATGCGAATGAGACAGCCGCCGTCTGGAAGGTTGCGCTCGAGACCAAGGCGCCGTCCTTCATGGCGCTCTCTCGCCAGGACCTGCCCATTCTCGATGCAGCCAAGCTGAACGTCATGGCAAACGTGGCCAAGGGCGCCTATATCGTCGAGCAGGGTGGCGAGCAGCCGAAGCTGCTGATCGTCGGCACCGGCGCTGAAGTCTGGCCCGCCATCGAAGCCGCGAAGCGCCTCAGCAGTGAGGGCATTCCGACGCGCGTGATCTCGATGCCGAGCTGGCGTCTCTTCGAGCAGCAGGACGAAGCCTACAAGGACTCGATCTTCCCGGATCATCTGCCCAAGCTCGCTATCGAGGCCGGTTCGCCGCTCGGCTGGTGGAAGTGGGTCGGCCGTCACGGAGATGTCATCGGGCTCGATCGCTTCGGCGCCTCGGCTCCCGGCACCACCGTGCTTGAAAAGCTCGGCTTCAATGCAGAGGGCGTCTACCAGCGCGCGAAGAAGCTGCTCGATCGCTATCAGCACGAGACCACCGCCTCCTCGAGTAAGGGCACACCCGAGCCGGTCGGCACACGATAGCTGCAACCGGACCGCCAAACCACCTCACAAACCCATGCGGGGACTGCGTCTATCGCGGTCCTCGCCGCATCCATAGGCCAGCGAGCGAGCAGGAACGAACGGATTCGCCATCATGCCCACGGAAGCATCCCCGCACCAGCCAGCCCCCGGCGACGCACGCATCCAGGCTATCTATTGGGACATCGGTGGCGTTCTGCTTACCAATGGCTGGGATCATGAAGAGCGCGCCCGCGTGCTCGCGCAGTTCTCAATCGATCGCGCTGAGTACGAGCCGCGTCACGAAGAGGCGAACGACCGCTGGGAGCGAGGCGAGATCAGCGATCGGCAATTCCTCGAGCAGACCGTCTTCTTCAAAGAGCGCAGCTTCACGCCAGAGCAGTTTCTTGCTGCCCTGTGGCGCGAGTCGCAGTGGCTGCCCGGCGGCGCGCGCAACGTCATCACCGCGGCGCGGCAGCACAGCGGGCTCAAGATGGCGATGCTCAACAACGAGTCGGGCCCGCTCAATGACTACCGCATCGATACCTTCGGGCTGGCGCAGTTTTTCGATGGATTCTTCTGCTCCGCGTATCTTGGAATGCGCAAGCCGGAGCCGCGCATCTTCACCACCGGGGCCGCGCTGCTCCATGTTGCCCCGGAAGCCTGCTGCTTCATCGACGATCGGGAGAAGAACTGTGCAGCCGCAGCATCTGTCGGCATGCATGCGATCCAGTACAAGGGCGAGCAGCAGTTAACCGAGAGCCTTCGCGCACTCGGTGTGCGATTGAACTAAGAGTTTCGACAAGCGTGAGCAGCGGAAGCTGAGAGGAGACACGATGGAATTGGGAATGATCGGTCTGGGCAAGATGGGCTTCAACATGGCGACGCGCCTGCGCGAGGGCGGTCACACCGTCGTCGGCTTCGACTTCAACAACGACGTCGTCAACAAGCTGACCAGCGATGGCTCGAAGGGTGTCCATACCCTCGAAGATCTGGTGAAGGGCCTCAAGACGCCACGCGCGATCTGGCTTATGGTTCCATCGGGCGATCCCGTGGATGAGACCATCGCCAAGCTCGAGCCGCTGATGGAAAAGGGCGACATCTTTATCGATGGCGGTAACTCGAACTACAAGGACACCCAGCGCCGCGCCAAGGCCGAGGAGGCCAAGGGCTTCCACTTTGTCGACTGCGGCACGTCCGGCGGCGTGTGGGGACTCAAAGAGGGTTACAGCATGATGGTGGGCGGTCCCGAGGATGTTGTGAACCACCTCCGGCCCATCTTCGAAACGCTCGCGCCCGGCAAGGATCAGGGCTGGGGTCGTGTCGGACCGGCAGGCGCCGGTCACTACGTCAAGATGGTGCACAACGCCATCGAGTACGGCATGATGCAGGCCTACGCCGAGGGCTTCTCCATCCTCGAGCACAAGGAAGAAATGCACTTCGACTTGGCACAGATTGGCGAGATCTGGCGCTACGGTTCGGTCATTCGTTCGTGGCTGCTCGACCTCACCACCGAAGCGCTCCAGAAGAATCCGAAACTCGATGGCCTCGAAGCCTACGTGGTCGACTCGGGCGAAGGGCGCTGGACCGTCATGGAAGCCATCGACCTCAACGTCTCCGCGCCCGTCATCACCGAATCGCTGATTCGTCGCATCCGTTCGCGGGAAGACAACAACTTCTCCGACCGCATGCTCGCCATCATGCGCAACGCGTTCGGCGGACACGCCATCAAGAAGGCCTAAGTCGGTCGGCTCTAACCAGAATCGAGCAGGAGGATGCAAATGGCAGCAGCAGCGGTGACACAGGCCCAGGTCGATCCCGAGACAATCAAGCGTGCGCGCGGACACGAGCGTACCCCCGAGCCCACCGTGGTCGTCATCTTTGGCGCGTCGGGTGACCTGACGAAACGCAAGCTGCTGCCGGCCCTGTTTCATCTCGAGCAGGCGGGCCTGCTGCCGCAGCAGTTTGCGGTGGTCGGCGTGGCGCGGCGTCCGCTCGGCGACGGCTTCGCGAAGGACATGCGTGAAGGCATCGTTGAATTCGGCGGCGTCAAGGCGGACGACGCGAAGCTGAATGAATTCATCCAGAAGGTGAGCTATCACCAGATGGATTTCGACGATCATGAAGGCTACGCCAACCTCAAGAAGTTGTTAGACCAGATCGACCAGAAGCAGGGAACCAAGGGCAACCGTCTCTTCTACCTCGCCGTCGCGCCCGAGTACTTCGCCGACATCATGAACCAGCTCGGCGAACAGAAGATGGCGCAGCCGCAGAAGGGAACCGTTCACTGCATTATCGAGAAGCCGTTCGGTCACGACCTCGAGTCCGCGCGCAAGCTGAATGACGATGTCAATTCGGTCTTCCGCGAAGAGCAGGTCTTCCGCATCGATCACTATCTCGGCAAGGAGACGGTGCAGAACATCCTCGTCTTCCGCTTCGCCAACGGCATGTTCGAGCCGGTCTGGAATCGTAACTACATCGATCACGTGCAGATCACGGCAGCCGAAGAGATCGGCATCGAAGGCCGCGGGCCCTTCTACGAAAGCGCCGGCGCACTCCGCGATGTCATCCAGAACCACGTCATGGAACTGCTCTCCTTCGTCGCCATGGAGCCGCCCGTCTCCTTCGAGGCCGACGCGCTCCGGCGTGAGAAGGTCAAAGTCTGGCGCGCCATTCAGCCCATCCCGCTCGAGGACACAGTCCGCGGCCAGTACGGCCCGGGCAAGGTGAAGGATCAGGACGTCAAGGGCTACCGGCAGGAGGAGCGCGTCGATCCGAACTCGGTGCGCGAGACCTATGCCGCCCTGCGAGTCGAGATCGACAACTGGCGCTGGGCGGGCGTTCCCTTCTATATCCGGGCAGGCAAGCGCCTGGCCAAGCGATCGACCGAGATCGCCATCCAGTTCAAGCAACCGCCTCAGTTACTTTTCAAGGACCTGGGCGGCCAGTGCAGCGAAATCCAGCCGAACATCATCAGCATGCGCATCCAGCCGAACGAAGGCATCTCCCTCCGCTTTGGCGCGAAGGTGCCCAGTCCGAACATGGAAGTCTGTCCGGTCATCATGAACTTCGACTACTCGCAGGCCTTCGGCAAAAACTCGGCCAACGGTTACGAGCGCCTCCTGCTCGATGCCATGCTTGGCGACGCCACCCTGTTCGCCCACCGCGAAGGCGTCGAAGCAACCTGGTCGCTGCTGACTCCCGTGCTTGAGAAGTGGGAGGCAAACAAACCCACCGACCTGCCCAATTACGCAGCCGGCACCTGGGGACCCAAGGCAGCCGACGAGCTGCTCGGGCGCGATGGCCGCGCCTGGCGGAGGGAGTAGCCGTGCCCAGGCCGATCCGCGTCGAGTACCACGTCTTCGACAATGGCGATGCGTTCACCGAGGGCGCAACCGACTACTACGCGAACCGCCTCGCGGAGTTTGGCTCCACCGTGCCCATCGTGCAGCAGATCAACATCGCCTTCTCCGGCGGCACCACGCCGAAAGCGATCTTCGAGCTCCTCGCCGATGACACAAAGCCCTATCGAGCATTGGTCCCCTGGGAGCGGCTCGGGTTCTTCTTCGTCGACGAGCGCAGCGTGCCGCCCGACAATCCGGACAGCAACTACGGCATGGCCGAGCGCGCCCTGCTCAGCCGCGTTCCCATCGAGCCCTCGCAGGTGCATCGCTTCGCCGGCGAACTCGATCCGGAAGAGGCCGCAGCCAAGTATGAGTCGGCGATCCGCGGTGTCTTTCGCCTCGAAGGCGCGCAGATGCCCATCTTCCAGCTCATCTCCCTCGGCATGGGCGACGACGGCCACACCGCGTCGCTCTTCCCGCACACCGAGGCTCTGCATGAGCTCGGCCGCATCGCCGTCGCCAACCAGGTCCCGCAGAAGGACACCTGGCGGCTGACCCTGACCTGGCCCGTCATCAACCAGGCGCACGATGTCTCCTTCCTCCTCAAGGGCGCCGCCAAGGCAGAGGTCTTGCGCCGCGTGTTTCTCGGCGGCTACGATCCCGAAGCACTCCCCTCGCAGCTGATCCGACCGGCCTCTGGACGGCTGACACTGCTGCTGGACCGCGATGCGGCGGCGCTGCTGCCCCCGCCCGACGCAACCGGCCGAGGAGTGCTGGAGGTCACGCATTGATTCTTGCTGGCGACGTCGGTGGCACCAAAGTCGCGCTCGCGCTGTTCGATTTTCAGGATGGAAACCTGCATCACCTGGCCGAGGAGCGCTATCCGGCGAAGGACTACGCCGGGCTCGAAGAGATCGTCCGCACGTTCCTGAGTCAGTACAAGCAGGAAGGTCAGATCTCGGCTGCCTGCTTCGGCGTGCCCGGCCCCGTGCGCCATGGTGTGCTGCGGCTCACCAACCTTCCCTGGACGCTCGACAGCCGCAAGCTCTCGCTCGATCTCGGCATCGACCATCTCTTCCTGATCAACGATCTCGAAGCCAACGGCTACGGCATCCCGGAGCTCAAGTCCGAACAGATCTTCACGCTCAGCCCTGGTGATCCGAGCGCCGCGGGCAATCGCGCTCTCATCTCCGCCGGCACCGGCCTCGGCGAGGCCTTCATCATTTGGAACGGCAAGCGGCACATTCCCATGGCGTCCGAAGGCGGTCACTGCGACTTCGCCCCACGCAATGAGGACGAGATCGGGTTGCTGCGCTATCTGCAGAAGAAGCTCGGCGGACGCGTCAGCTATGAGCGCGTCATCGCCGGCGTCGGCATCAAGAGCGTCTACGAGTACCTGCGTGACGATCAGAAGATGGACGAGCCGAAGTGGCTGCGCGAGCGCATGGAAACAGAAGATCCGAATGCTGTGATTGGCGAAGTCGGCGAAGCAGGCCAGAACGAGCTCTGCGTCAAGACGCTCGACATGGTCGTGAGTGCCTACGGCGCCGAAACCGGCAATCTTGTCCTCAAGATCCTCGCCATCGGCGGTGTCTACCTGGGCGGCGGCATCGCCCCGAAGATCCTCAGAAAGCTCCAGGATGGTTCCTTCATGCGCGCCTTCACTGACAAAGGTCGCCTCAGCGACCTGCTCGTGCAGACCCCGGTGCGCATCATCCTCGAAAGCCGCGCTGCGCTGATCGGCGCTGCGGCCTTCGCCGAAGCACGAGCTACAGAACTCAGCGGGCACTCCGAGCGGGCGGCATCCGTTGAAGGATGACACTGCGCTCACAACCCCCGCCAAGGCCTCCGCAGCGAAACGCCGCGGGCTGAGTTACGTAGTGCATCTCGCCTGCCTCCTGCTCCTGCTGCCGGGTTCTCTCTGGGCCCACGCCGTGCTTGTGCGGTCCACGCCCGCGGACCATACCAGCATCAAGCCAGGTCCGCAGACCATCACGCTCACCTATAACTCGCGCATCGATGCTGCGCGCTCGACGCTCGTGCTCGTTCGGCCGGACGGCACACGCCAGACACTTCCGCTCGCGCCAAAAAGCGCCGTCAACATTCTCGCGACGCAAACAGATCTTTCGCGCTCGGGTGACTACCAGGTGCAGTGGCAGGTCCTTTCCGTCGATGGCCATATCACGCGGGGCACTCTGCAGTTTCACGTTGAGTAGCCTGACTATTCCGAGTAACCGACACCCTCCGCAGTCCCGCTTAGCCCTGCGCGCATCCACTGGTGCGGAACGGGTCATCGCTGCTTGATCTGGCTGCTGAACGACTTCGATCTGCTCTCTGTCCTGCTGCACGCAATCATCCTTGCGCTTGAGTCGCTGCTCGTCGGTGGCGTCCTGTTCGTCCTCGTCGTCGCCCTCCCCGCCGGCTCACCTGCGCCCGCGCTCGCGGCGTCTCTCCGCGGGCTGCGCATCGCGGCCGTCTCCATCGCTGCTGCTCTCGTGCTCTCGTTTCTTCTCGCGGCGGCCATCCTCGTCGGCAGCGCAGGCGTCAGCGTTCGCGAAGCCGTCTCTGCCGGCCCGCTGCTGGCGCAGGCGTCCGCTGCTCTGTGTGCGTTGCTGGTCTTCGCACTGGCGCGTGGGCAAGCGCTCCAGCACCGTGCGATCCGTGTGCTGTTGCTCTCACTCGCCCTCGGTCTCACCGCGGCACTCGTCTCACTCAGCCATGCGGCCGCCCAGATGCAACATCGAGCATGGCTGCTGCTGCTCACCAGCGCGCACCACCTTGGCACTGCCGCTTGGGTCGGCGCCATGCCATTCCTGATCGTCACGCTCCGTCGAACAGAAGATCTGCCGGTCGCGCGACGCATCCTCCGCCGCTACTCCGCGATGGCGCTGGCTGCCGCCACATCGCTGGTCGCCGCAGGCCTCGGCCTTGCGTGGGCCTATGTCGGCACAGTCGACGGACTCTACGGCACCACCTACGGCGTCATGGTGCTGGTCAAGGTTTGCCTGCTCGCGCTCATGCTCTCGCTCGGTGCTGCCACTGGTACGCCGTGCGTGAGATCGACCGCGCCCCGCAACCGCTGCTGTTGCGCATCCGCCGTTTCGCCGAGGTCGAACTCGGCCTCGGCCTCACCGCCATTCTGGTCGCCGCCTCACTCACGTCGCAGCCGCCCGCCATCGACATCGTGCAGGGCCGGCTCACGTGGGCGGACATCGAAGCGCGCCTGCACTGGGAAGCGCCTCGCCTCCACAGTCCGCCGCTCCAGGCGCTCGCTCCGCCCACCAGCCTCGACCAGGCCGTGCAGCAAGTGCAATTTGGCAAGACTGCCGACAGCGATGCCAACGATCGCGCATGGTCGGAGTACAACCACCATTGGGCCGGCCTGGTCGTCCTGCTCGCGGGTGCGCTCGCGCTGGCCAGCCGCTCAAACACATTGCGTTGGGCGCGCCTTTGGCCGCTCAGCTTTGCCGGCCTTGCGCTCTTTATCCTGCTTCGCGCAGATCCTGAAAATTGGCCACTCGGACCACGCCCCTTCTGGGGCAGCTTCTTCGCGCCCGATGTGCTTGAGCATCGCCTCGCCGCCCTGCTCATCCTTGCCTTCGCCGTCTTCGAAGGCATGGTGCAGTTGGGCGCGTTGCGCAGAGCGTGGGCCCGGTACGCATTCCCCGCGATGTGCGTGCTTGGCGGCGCGCTGCTCCTCACGCACAGCCACAGCTCCACGACCGGCCGAGACGAACTGCTCGCCGAGATCACCCACAGTGCGCTTGCCTTGTGCGCAGCACTTGCCGGCTGGGCGCGTTGGCTCGAGTTACGGCTGCCGCCCGAGCAGGTGCGCGCACGCCGCATCGCCGCGTATGTCTGGCCGATCGCCCTGATGATGGTCGGTGTCGTTCTGCTCGACTACCGCGAGATATAAGTCACAATCGCTCGCTGCCCACTCTTCCTTTACATTGATTGGTTGTGCCCGAGTTCCCCCCCGGGCTGATTCTGGCTCTTGAGGTCGTCCATGTCGCTTCTTGTCTCTGCGGTGCGCCGCAGCCTTCTTCTCTCGAGCGCTGTTCTCCTTGCGTGCTCTGCCTCATCGATCCACGCCCAGCGTCTGCCCGACAACGTGCGCCCGGAGCACTACACTCTCCACCTCACGCCGGATCTCGACAAGGCCACCTTCGGCGGTGATGAAACCATCGATGTATCGCTGGCGAACGCCGCTGACACGATCACGCTGAACGCGCTCGAGATCCAGTTCCAATCTGTCACAGCGACTGCGGCAGGCAGCGCAGTAACGGCCAAAGTCACGCTGGACGAGCCGAAGCAGCAGGCCACCTTCACCTTTCCCAGGCCACTCCCGGCCGGCCCGATCAAGCTCAAAATCGCCTACACCGGCATCCTGAACGATAAGTTGCGCGGCTTCTACTTATCCAAGGCGAATGGTCGCCGTTACGCCGTCACGCAGTTCGAGAGCACCGACGCACGGCGCGCCTTCCCCTCCTTTGACGAGCCTGGCTACAAGGCGACCTTCGCGATCACCGTGACCGCGCCGAAGGACGACATGGTGATCTCGAACGCGAACACCATCGCCGATAAGCCCGGCCCCTCTGCCGGCGAGCACACCGTGCAGTTTGCCCCGACGCCGAAAATGTCGACCTATCTCGTCGCGGTGCTCGTCGGCAACTTCGCCTGCACCTCCGGCTCGAGCGACGGCGTTCCCATCCGCGCCTGCGCCACGCCGGAACATGTGCAGTACGCACATTTCGCCGTCACTTCGGCGGAGTACATCCTCCACTACTACAACTCCTACTTCGGCATTCGCTACCCCATGCCGAAACTCGACATGATCGGCATCCCCGACTTCGAAGCCGGCGCCATGGAAAACTTCGGGGCCATCACCTATCGCGAGCCCGCAATGCTGGTCGACGAAAAGAACGCGCCTGAGTCGGCCCGTATGGAAGTCGCCTCCGTCATCGCGCATGAGATGGCCCATCAGTGGTTTGGAGACATGGTCACCATGGCCTGGTGGAACAACATCTGGCTGAATGAGGGCTTCGCTACCTGGATGTCGAACAAGCCGCTCGAGGCGTGGAAGCCGGAGTGGCACATCGAGGACAACGTCGCCGCCTCCTTGAACGGCGCCATGAACCTCGATTCGCAGCGCACCACGCGCACTATTCGTGCCGAGGCAAATACGCCGGACGAAATCAATGAGATGTTCGACGGCATTACCTACCAGAAGGGCGCGTCCATTCTCCACATGGTCGAAAACTATGTAGGCGAGGAGGCGTTCCGGCAGGGCATTCATAACTATCTGGCGGCCCACCTTTACGGAAACGCGACAGCAGAAGATTTCTGGAGCGCGCAAACCGCCAACAGCCACAAGCCCGTCGACAAGATCATGGAGAGCTTCATCACCCAGCCGGGTGTTCCGCTGCTGACCTTCGGCAAGCGCGAAAACGGCGCCGCGTCCGTCACGCAGAGCCGCTTCTTCCTCAACCCACAGAACGCTCCCGAACACAGCGATCAGACCTGGACCGTGCCCGTCTGCATCCTGAACGGCACAAGCGGCAAGCAGTGTGACCTGGTCAGCGGCGACCACGCCGACCTGAAGGGCTCGGACGCGACGCCCTTCTTCGCAGATCGCGGCGCCACCGGCTACTACCGCTCCGCGTACGCGCCGGAGGATTACAAGGCGATTCTTGCGCATGCCGAACAGGCGCTGAGTGCCCCCGAGCGAATCCGTTTTGCTGGCGATCAATTGGCTCTCATGCGCGCCGGTAAGCGCACCGCCGGCGACTACCTCAGCCTCGCTGCAAGCCTCAAAGACGATAGCAGTCCAACCCTGGTCGAGAGCCTCAATGGTGGCCTCGTCACTCTATGGACACGCGTGGCATCGACACCTGCAGAGCGGCAACAACTCTCTCGCTGGATCGTCTCCACCTATCAGCCGCGCCTCGCCAGCCTCGGCCAGCCGAGCGCTACAGACACGCCAGCGCAGCAGCAACTCCGCGCCGATCTCTTCGGCCTGCTTGGCGGGATCGCCGATGATCCCAAGGTCATCGAGCAGAGCCGCACGATCGCCACTCAGTATCTCGCCGGCTCTGGAAACGTGAACCCCACGCTCGCCGAGGCAGCTCTCGGTGTCGCGGCGAAGCACGGCGATGCGACCTTCTTCGATCTCCTGCAGAAAACCGCAGAGACATCGAAAGATCCCGTGCTATCCACCCAAGCCCTCTACGAACTCGCGCGCTTCGACGATCCTGCTCTGAGTCGGCGTGCTCTGGACTACGCCGTCTCGGGCAAGGTGCGCAATCAGGACTCCGCGCGGCTGTTCAGCATCGCACTCCAGAACACGCAGAATCAGCAGAACACCTGGGACTACATTCAGCAGAACTGGCCGAAGGTCTCAGCACAGTTCACCACGGCCAGTGGCGGCGGCGTGGTCGCATCCACCGGTGTCTTCTGCAGTGCAGAGAAGCGCGACGAAGTGACGCAGTTCTTCGCCACGCATCAGGTCCCCTCCTCTGCCTCGGCTCTCAATCGTGCGAAGAATGCGATCAACGACTGCATCGCTCTCCGCTCGGAACAGCAGAGCAACCTGCAGCAATGGCTGTCCGCGAACTCTTCAACGGGCGCCGCTGGTCAGCGCTGATCGATCAGATCACGTGGAACTTTCGCAGGGCGGCGTCAATGCTTCTTCTCGTCGCCCTGACCTTCCTCATGCCGTGTGCGCCAGAATGACTCCTGCACCCGCGCACGATCGTTCCCCAGCAGCTCGTTCAGTCGCTGGTGCGCCAGCGCCGCAGGCAGCTCTTCCACGCTGACCACCTCAATCCGCCGTACCTCGTGCCACGGATAAAGATACCGGCCATGCAGCAGAAAGCCGGACTCCGACCAGCTCTGCACCAGCGACTCCACTTCGTGCTTCACATCGCGCTCATGCTGGATCGGCAGTAACTCCAACGACTCGCCACTGACCAGGTGAGCACGCACTTGGGCAATCAGCAGCACGGCCGGTTGGTGCTGTTGTTTCTCGTCCTGGGCTGAAGCAGATGTGGCCACTGAGACTCTCCTGTCATTTCAAGAATGCTGATGTAAGTCGAGTTCACTTCTGCAGTGCAGCTCAGGCGACCTCGGGATGTCGTCTGTTCTCAGGCACAGCCGCCGTATCGAATCCGCGCGCCAGCCCATGCAACTGCTCCGTCGCCGCTTCACCTGCCAGCGGCTTCCCATGCCCCGGTGCAAGGATTGCCGGCTCCAGCATCGCGAGCTTCGCGACCGAGGCCTTCGCGGCCTCCCAGTTAGACGTGAAGTACGCGGGCGGCCCGTGCAACTCCGGCGATTGCGTCACCGCAGCCTCGAAGAACGCTTCCGGCTTCGTCGTGCAGAAGGCGTCGCCAGGGAGCAGGCAGCGATCCTCTGCGCGGAAAAAAGAAACGTGTCCCGGCGTATGTCCAGGCGTCTCGATCACCTGCCATCCGGCTAACTCCGGTATCTCCCCGCTCACCGGAATCTCGCGCAGGCGCGTGCCCAGGTCGACCGGGCCACGCGGATACAGCGGGGATAGCAGAGACATCGCGCCCCCACCCGCACCCACGTTCGGCGCCGGATACTCATGCCGCCCCGTCAGGTACGGAAACTCCAGCGCGTGCGCATAGATCGGCACATCCCAGTGCTGCATCAACTCTGGCGCGGCGCTCACATGGTCGAAGTGGCCATGCGTCAGCACCAGAGCATCCGGTGGCCTTGAGTAAGTGTGCTCTGCCCAGTGACGAATCCGACTCGCACTCCCCGGAATGCCGGCATCGATCAGCGTCCAGGAGCCATCCGGGCGAGAGATGCCGAACACATTCACAAACACAATGCGCAAACCGCGCACGCCCGCCGCAATCCGGTCGAGGGGAACTACCTCACTGTCCTGAACCCTATAGCCGTCCATAGCTACCTCTGCTAGCTACGATGCGGCTGCGTTCTCTTGAGAGACGCCGCGGTCTGCTGCGGGTGTGGACTGGACGGAAGATCGAACTGCATAAGGGTGATGCGGACCCGCTTGGGTTAGTCAGCAGCTCTCGGCTCGGCCTAGAAGTGTGCTCCACGCAATCGAGCAGTTCCTGCGTACTACTCGCAGCAACACCCGTGCCTTCACCAGCGACACAGAGTCCGCCATCGCTGCGTCCGTCCCATGGCTCATGGTGTGGCGTTCCGTTCGCGCATGCGTCCGGCGATGACCTCGACTCCCGGTATCGCCTGCCGCGCGATGTGCCGCTCTCTCGGAGCTCGGCTCGCCGAGTGCCTCGTTGAAGCTGGCCGCCTCCGGTCCGTAAGACTCACCAGGCCGGACAGCGCGAGATTTGCGAAGCAGAATCAGCATGACCACGCCCGCCTGCCGGAGAGGTCTCTCTCCCGTGCTCCTATTGCATAGGATGCACATGAAAGCCGCGTAAAGTCTGGCGAGAAATGCCATTCCGGCGGTTCCATCTTGAAAATGTGCTCGTCGTTGCGACGTAATTCGTGCTCGCTTCGAGCGCACGCATGTCAGAAGTACGCAGCACGCGAGTAACACGTGTAACTTTGGCGGGGGCTCCTGCGAGAGACAGCACAGAAACGGTGTAGAAGATTTACGGATCGCTCCGCACGCACTCAGTCATCGTCGTCTGAACAGGTTTGCAGACGCGATCGTGGATTCTCGGTATTGGTGCGGATAGATAAGGAGAGGGCTGGTCGGGGCGGAGGGATTCGAACCCCCGACCCTCTGCTCCCAAAGCAGATGCGCTACCAGACTGCGCTACGCCCCGACGCAATGCGATTGTACCAAGCCCTCCACGCAAGTCCGTCATACCATGGGGTGGGCCTCGGCCCTTCGGAGATCGCTGCTCTTGTCGTTTGCCCGCCCAACATCCTTTCTCTCCCGCCTCGTTCGCCTCCCGCGCGTCACGCTTCTCCCGCTCTGCTTCGTGGCCTGCTGCCCGCTCTCCCTCGCGGCCCAGGGCAACTCGATCCACTGGCGAGGCACCGTCACTCGGGCCGATGCCGCACCTGCCTCTGGCGCACCTCTCTCCCAACTGATCGTCGAACTCACTACCGCGGACCGCCACTTCCGCGCGGACGTCGCCCCTGACGGTCACTTCTTGTTTGAGACTCTGCAGCCCGGCACCTATCACCTTCGCGTGCTCGATCACGGCCGCAGTGAGGATGCCGCGGCGCCCCTCGTTCTGTCAGAGCAGCCTACCCCCGCTGCGCTGACCCTCTCTGCGAACGGTGTGCTCACCTTCGTCCTGCAGCCGCGAGACTCCGCAAGGAGTGGGGGCGAGAATCTCTCGAGTGACAAGGTCAGCGAGATCCCGCTCAATAAGCGCGACTTCGGACAGCTTCTCCTCCTCGCTGCCGGTACATCGACAGATACGAATGGCGCCGCGAACTACACGCAGCAGTTCGCCATCAACGGTCAGCGCGGCGTTGAAGCGACCTTCGCGCTCGACGGTGCCGACGCGAGCGATCCCGAACTCGGCGGCGCTACCTTCACCAACTTCAATGTGGATGCCGTGCAGGAGATCCAGTCCACCTCTGGCTGGATGCCGGCAGAGATCGGTCGCGGCGCTGCCGGATACACCAACGTCGTCACGCGCTCCGGCACCGACGCGCTGCACGGCTCCGTCTTCGAGTTCCTGCGAAACTCGGCGCTCGATGCCCGCAACTACTTCGATTTCCCGTCGCCCACCAACCCGGGGCGCATCCCGCCATTCCGCCGCAACGAGTTCGGCTTCACCAACGGCGGTCCGGTGTGGCTGGGTCGCCTCTATGACGGCCGCAAGCGGACATACTACTTCGGTGAGTACCAGGGCTTTCGCCAGGTGCTCGGCACCACGCAGGTATTTCCCGTGCCCACCGCTGACGAGCGTGCCGGCCTCGATAGCACCGCCTACCCCGGCGACACGCTCATCGTTCCCGTGGACCCCGCCATCGCGCAAGTCCTGGCTCGCTATCCGCTTCCGAACTACTCGCAGGGGGCATACGGTGTGCACACGCACGCCACCTCCTCCAAGGTGACCACCAACGCCAATCAGTTCTCGGTGCGTGTCGATCACCAGGCCGGTGCCAACCACTTCTTCGGTCGCGTCTCGTTCGACAACCTCACCGGCCCCACCACCAATCCCGACCAGACCGTGCTCGATCCCACCTTCGGCATCCAGTATGTCGACCGCCAGCGCAACCTCGCCTTCGACTGGACGCGCAGTGTGGGCAAGCAGTGGCTGTTCGACACGATGTTCAGCATCACGCGCACCACGCCGCAATTCGTCACGCCCAACCAGACAGATCCCGCCGTCAAGTTCAACGACAGCCTCTATGAGGCCTTCAACGTGGCTGGCGGCTCCGTCATCGCCGCGTTCAACAACCTGTTCGCACTGCGCGAGAGCGTCGCGTACACCACACCCCGGCACGCCTGGCGCTTCGGTGGAGAGGTGCGTCTGAACCGCGACACCACTTACTTCGGCACCAGCCCCAACGGTGAGTACGACTTCGGCGGCGGCACCGCATATGCCCGCTCCGAGCTCGTCTCCGCCAGCGGCGCGCATGTCATTCATCCAGGCGATCCGCTGCCGGACACGCTCTCCGCCTTTCTCAGTGGCAGCCCCTTCGCCTACACGCGTGCGCTTGCGCCTTCGTACTTCTCGAACGGTTCGCACATCGGTCCCGCAGCCATCAATCGCAACGCGTGGGACATCTACGTGCAGGACGCCTGGAAGATCAGCCCAACCCTCGTGCTCAACTACGGCTTGCGCTACGAGTACTACTCGCCCATCGAAGAGCGCGCCCACCGCACCTCATCGATTCGCCAGGCAAACACGCCGCCCGGTCAGGCCTTCGTCGTCAACCCGCAGCCCGGCTACGTCAGCGACAGATACGGATGGGCCCCGCGCGTGCAGCTTGACTGGCGCGCCACCCCGAAGACCACAGTCCACGCAGGCGGCGGCCTCACCACCATCCCGCCCAACATCTGGCAGGACAACATGCTGACCGGCAGCACGCCCTTCGTCATCTACCCGCGCATCACGTCAACGCCCGGCGTCCCCGTGCCTTACGGATTTCAGATCGAGCCCGGCCAACTGCCTCGCGCCTACAGCACCTCGGGCCAGGATCTCTTTCCCAACAACAATCCCAAGGCAGTCGCGCCCAACACGCCGATGGATGTGGACCGCTACGAGCGTGATGTCGCCGCCGTGCTGCCCAGCCATCAGATCGCGCCGCTCAACGTGGCCGGCATCGACCGCAACTTCGGCAACGCCTATCTCAGCACCTGGACGCTCGCCGTCGAACGAGCCATCGGTGGACTCACGGCCAACGCCGCGTATGTCGGCACGACTGCAGTTCACCTCGCGCGATCCAGCTTTCCCAACGGCTATCCCGGTGCCGACCAGGCATTCGCGCCCTACACGGAGTTCGACAACACCGGCAACGTTGCCGGTGGCTTCGGCACAGAGATGATCATCACCTCCACCTCGCACTCCGACTACCACGCACTGCAGACGTCGTTGCAGGGAACCGTGCCGCACGGTGGCCCGGGCGTGCAGGCCAGCTACACCTGGTCGAAGTCCATCGACGACGTCAGCGCCGTTACCGGGGGCTTTGTCGCCGGCGCCTCCGGACCCGTCGCTCAGGCGCTCCCGCAGAACCCCTTCGACACGCATAGTGAGAAGGGCCCGTCCACCTTCGACGTCGCGCATACCTTCACGCTCAGTGCGGCACAGGATCTACGACTCGAACGCGCAGCACTGCTCTCGCATGTGCCTCGCAAGCTCACCAAGGGCTGGGAGCTGCTCAGCATCTCGACCATCACCAGCGGCGCACCGTTCACCATCTACTCTGGCGTGCAGCAGACCGGCGTCGGCTCCAACGGTGTCGATCGGCCAGACCAGGTGGCGAAGCCGCATCTCTCGTCGGCCGGCGGATCGCAGCGTCGCCGCGAAGACTACTTCGGCCGCGGTGAGCAGAACACCTCCTTCTTCTCTCTCCCCGTCCATTTGCCCGGCGGCACGGGTCCGAACGCAGGTCGCTTCGGAGCACTCGCACGCAACAGCTTCCGCGGTCCTGCGTATTACGACTTCGATTACTCGCTCATCAAGGACACGCCCCTCGGCACACGCCGTGGCGGGTCCGAGCTGACCGTGCTGCAGTTCCGCGCAGAGTTCTTCAACCTCTTCAACATCGCGAACCTCGGGCTGCCCGCCAACGTGCTCGCAGGCTCTGGCTTCGGCGTCATCAGCCGGACCGCAGGCACATCGCGACAGATTCAGTTCTCGCTCAAGCTGCTCTACTAGCGCTGCGTCACCGCACCTGCAGCCCGAACGCAAGGTGCAGCAACCACGCAAGCACCAGCACCGGCACCGCCAGAATCGCGCACACCAGCAGCCCGATCCCAGCCAGGAACAGCCAGTCGCTCGCGTGATGTTGCCGCGGCTGCTCCAGGTGGCGGACGAGCAGCGCGTAGTTGCGCCGGTTCGCCTTCCACGCGATATCGAACGCATCGCCGAGGAAGGGAATCGCGCCGATAATCACATCGAGCGCGAGGTTCAGCAACATGCGCGCGATCGTGACATACGCCGCACCGCGCACCCACGCTGCGATGATGATGACCGTCGACGCCAGCCCCGCGACCACATCGCCGATCCCCGGAACGAGCCCGATAATTCCGTCCAGACCAAACCGGATCGTCGTGCCCGGAATGCGAAACCACGTGTCCAGCGCGCGGCTCAGCAGGTCCAGATTCTCATCGCGAAACAGTCTGTCGGCACCGCTGCCAAGCCGGCCAGCGGCTCGGCTCCCGTCCGGCACATCCGCTCGACGAGTAGGCGGAAAAATCTCGGGATCCGGCTCGGATTGCGCTCGCATTAGCATCCTTTTCTGCGCTCCTGGCGAAGCCCGCAAGGCTTCGGAGCGCCCCGCAGCCGATGTTACAATCGCAGAGTTGCGACGCGAAACGTCACGGCGGCTATAGTTCAGTGGCAGAACACCGGTCTGTGGCACCGGGTGTCGTGGGTTCGATCCCCACTAGCCGCCCCAACACCCCTCCCAAATGCCTGACACCTCGCACCGCGTCTACGCTGGCACCTCCGGCTGGGCCTACGCGAGCTGGAAGCCGGGCTTCTATCCGCCCAAAACACCCGCGGCGAAGATGCTGCCCTGGTACGCCTCCCAACTCAACTCGGTCGAGGTGAACTTCACCTTCCGCCAACTGCCGTCTGGCCAGCAACTCACCAACTGGCTCGATGCCGCCGGCGAACACTTCCGCTTCAGCTTCAAGGCCCCGCAAAGCATCACGCATCTCAAGCGCCTGCGTGAATGCGACGAGGCGCTGGCCGCCCTCTCCGGCGCGCTCGCCCCCGCCGCTCAGGCCGGCAAAATGGGCATCGTGCTCTTTCAACTCCCGCCGAACTTCCGCGCCGATCTTGAACGGCTGCAAGGCTTCCTCGCCGACCTCGCGCGCCATCCCATCCAGGCCGCATTTGAATTCCGTCACCCCTCCTGGTTCGATGAGCCCGTCTTTCAGGCGCTCGAGTCGGCAGGCGTTGCTGTATGTATCGCCGAGAGTGACGAATTGCAGACTCCGCCCCGCCGCACCGCGGAGTTCACCTGCTACCGCCTGCGCCGCTCCACCTACTCTGAAGCAGACCTCTCCCGCATCGCGCGTCAGCTCACCGCCGATGCCACGCGCGGCAACGTGTATGCCTACTTCATGCACGAGGACGCTCCCGACGGCCCACTCCGCGCGCGCGCCGTGCTCGAAAGCATCCGCGCCGAGGCGATCCGCGCCCGATGAGCATCCTCGACGACGCAGCCGACACCGCAGGCCACGCCATCAGCGACACAGTGGCCGCCTGGCAGAGCTCCTTCACGCCCCGCCGCCTGCTGCGCAATCCCCATCTGCAAACACTCGCCGGCAACTTCCTCCCGCGCCGCTCTGTCCTCCCTCCTGCAGACGATGAATTCATCGTCGTGGCGCCCGCGACCGGCAAGTATCCGCCAAGCCGCGTGCTCTGCCAGAGCCATTGGCAGACTGAGTTCGGTCGTCCCACCGTTTTGCTCATCCATGGTCTTGAGGGATCGTCACAGTCACAGTACGTGCGCGGCAACGCGGCCCGCTTCCTCGCCGCCGGATGGAACGTCGTCCGCATGAACATGCGCAACTGCGGCGGCACCGAGCGCGAGACGCCAACGCTCTATCACTCCGGGCTGTCGCAGGATGTGCAGGCGGTCGTCGACCACTACCGCGCCACCCGCGATGCCAACCGCTGGGCCCTGGTCGGCTACTCCATGGGTGGCAACCTCGTGCTCAAGCTGGCCGGTGAGCTGGCCTCCGCGGCAAAGCCTCACATCGTTGCTGCCACCGGCGTCTCCCCAGTGCTCGATCTCGCGCCCTCCTCCGACGCGCTGCACGAGCCCGCCAATCGCGTCTACGAGTGGAAGTTTCTTCGCGGCCTCGTGCGCCGTTATCAGCGCAAGTGCGAACTCTTCCCCGAGATCTACGATCCCCGGCGCACCCGCGGCATCCGCTCGCTGCGCCAGTTCGACGATCAGGTCATGGCACCCTACTCTGGCTTCACTGGCGCCGTCGACTACTACGCTCGCGCCTCCAGTGCGCGCGTCGCCGGCAGCATCGCGATCCCCACGCTCGTGCTGCACGCGCTCGATGACCCGTTCATCCGCATGCTCCCTGCCACCCGCGCCACCCTGCGCGCGAATCCGAGCGTTCACTTGATCGAGACGCAGCACGGCGGCCACTGCGCCTTCCTCGCGCCCGCCACCGCCTACGACGGATACTGGGCAGAGCGGCTGCTCTTCGACTTCCTCACCACGCAAGCCGCCGGAGGCTGAATGGAAACCGACTGGAGTGTCGCCGCAGGTCCTGACGACCCGATCATCGAGTTGCCTTGGTCCGATGCCGAGAGCGGAACCGCCTGGGTCGACCTCCGCGTTCCGCCGGATCTGCAGGCTCAGCGGATCGCCGCCCTGCCGGAGGCTCACCGCATCCCCGCGCTCGCCCGCGCACTCGAAGCATGGAACGCCCCGGCTGGCCTGCTGCAAACCACCAAGTGCGATCACTGGCCGCTCGATGCGGAGGAACTCGCCGACACTGCGGACCTGCTCGACGAAGCCGCCGCGGCGTTTGGCTTCGGCAGCTACATCGATGTGCTCTTCGCGCCACCTGCGGCCATGGCAGATTTCCTGCTGCACGAAGAGTGGGCGCGCACCACCGCACGCCGCGCGGCGGCTGCGTCCATCGCGAACGCTCGCATGGAACTCATCGTGCGTCCTGCACGCGCCGCAGAGGCTTGGGGTTTCGGCGTGACTGTCTACTGCTACGCGGTCGGGGACATTGAGCAGCAAGCGCTCGCATCCTGGGCGCAAACGCTTGAAGCCACCGTCCCCCTCCTGATCGCCGCCGCAGACGAGCTTTTGCCGATCGCCAATGGCCTGTGAGCAGCCGGCGCTACAATATCGCGAGGCTCCCGGTGCGGGCGAGTAGCTCAATTGGATAGAGCATCAGCCTTCTAAGCTGACGGTTACAGGTTCGATCCCTGTCTCGCCTACCAACCCTCACAACCCAGTCACACGCGGCGCACAGAGATCAGCGCAAACATTGCGAGCTTGTCCATCTGCGGCTTGCATAGCGACTCCGCCGCTCGCCACATCGGCGTCGCCATCGCCGGCATCAACGTCCGCATCGAGACTCCACCCGAGACGAGATAGCGGAAGGGCATCGTCGGCCGTACCTCTTCAATCTTCAGCGCCGGATGCTCCTCTTCAAATCGCGCGCGATCCCGCTCGAAGACGATCCACGGCAGTGCTCCGTTCGCCCCCGACAACGGGCCCCCTGCCGGCAGCTCCCACAGCTTCGCCTCCGGCTCAAATGGCTCGTGATGCAAATGCGTGTAGATCCACCGTGACCACGTTGAAACCCACGGCTCGATCATCACCAGCGCGCCACCGGGCCTCACGCAGCGAGCCGCCTCCTTGAAGAACGCAGCCACATCCGGAATATGGTGCAGCACGTCCGTCATCACGATCGCGCGCAATGCGCCGCTCGCAAACGGAAGGTCACGCGCATCTGCGATCAGATCGACTCCCTCGCACGCGAACACCTCCGACGTGATCACATCCGGAACAAACTCCTTGAAGAAACCCGCGCCTGACCCCAGCTCGAGCACCGCTCCATCGCCAGCCGGCAGCCGGCGAACGATCTGCCCGTACCAGTCCTCGTAAATCGCACGCAGAAATGGCTTGGACAAAATGATGTTGCGCCGAAGCTCCGTTGTCCCCGGATCATCGATAGATCGGCCACGTGTCAATGGATGTGCCAATATCGAACGGATCATGTGCCCTTTCGCCGTGTCCCAGCGCTGCCTCCCCACCATGCTAGCGTCGAACGACGAAAGCTGGAACCATCAACGGTGATTCTGCGCCACTCCGCCAGATCCGCCTGAATCCAGCTCAGCCACACTTGATGCTCGGCACGAACCGGGTTCGAGTAAACTGCGACGCATGGCGATCACTCCTACGCAAGCGCGGACTGTCACCGGCCTCTACTCGCTCGCCCGCCAATCGGGCATGCTTGAGAGCACCATCGGGGCACGGCTCTTCAGCGCGTCGTACTTCATGTACAAGCGCTATCTCGAAGACCCGTTCGCAGGGCTCGCCCGCCGTCACCCTCATCTGTTTCGGAACGGTGACATCCTGGATATCGGCGCCAACATCGGTTACACCGCCGCCCTGTTCGCCGCGTCCGCAGACCCCGATGCGACGATCTACGCATTCGAGCCGGAGCCGTTCAACTTTCGCCTGCTCCAGGACAACATCCGCCGCCGCAAGCTGCAGGGTCGCGTCACGACCGTTCAGGCCGCTGTGGGCAGCGCGGATGGCGAGATCGAGCTCTGGATTAATGAGCATCACCACGCAGATCACCGCATCGCCACCGACCGTCTGCGCACCAGCGAAAATCGCGCTCAGGACGGATATGTCAGCGTGCCCATCTTCGCCATCGACTCATTCCTAGCGCGGCAGCCTACAGCACGACCGATCACCCTCATCAAGATCGACGTACAAGGCTACGAATCGCAGGTATGCGCGGGAATGGTGCAGACCGTCGAGAACAACCCGCAAGCCACCATCGCTGTCGAGTACATGCCCGCTGCCATGCAGGATCTCGGCTACGATCCGCTCTCCCTGCTGAACTGGTTGGAGCAACACCGCTTCAAGCTCTACACCCTCGGCAAGAGCGGCACGCTCTCGGAAGGAGTCAGCGATGAACTCACCACGAAGGGTTACGTCGACTTAGTCTGCATCCGCTAACACCGGGCCGTCCCACATGCCCCCGCCCCTCTAGGATGGCAGCGCTTCGCCATTCAACTCATCCACGCGCGCATCCTGGATGCCTGTACGGCTCGCCGCCCACGGTCCCCTGTCTCCATCAAGGTCCGCAAACAGCGTGCTCGGCATCGGGTGCCGTGCGGCCGTCCATACGATCATCGCCAGAAAGATCGTCTTCACCTGGGCTGCGAAGAGGGCAGACGCCCCAACCTTCAGATAGCCCAGCGGCACAAAGCAAACCGCACACGAGAAAAGAAACCAGTACGTGGCGCTTCGCGGTAAATACGCTCGGCCAGCCGAGAGATCCGTCACCGCAAAAATCAGGAAAGCTCCCCACGCCAGATAGAGATGTACCAGCGTGTATTCATAAGAGACGTATGGCAGCGAGATAGAAATCGCGATGTACGCGATGAACTGGTTCAGCAGCGGCATCTTTCGCAACCGCAGCCACCAAAGCACGCCAAACCCCAGCGGGGCCGCGATGCTATACAACCGAAGGGAGACCCGGAAAGCCAATGCTTCGGACCAGCCTGCCCCTCCCAGGTGTAAGAGGTATGCAGCATGGATGAACTGCTTAACAGCCATGAAGCCTGAGTGATCGAACTGCGGCACGGATCGGATCAGAATGTAATGCTCACTGAGAAATGCGGCCGCCTTCCCGCTATCCACCAGCTTCTGGTGCAGCGGTGGCCCTAGCCCGACCAGAGCAAGCAACGTGAACACTGCCGTCAGTGCGACCGCTGCTGCAAACTTCCCATACCGCCGCTTCGCGACAAACATCAGGAACATTAGACCCGGAAAGATCTTCATCGATGCTGCCGTGCTCCATGCCAGCACGGCGAGCCAGTCTCTTCCTCGTAGAAAGGCCATCAGTCCCAACAAAAGCAGTACCCAGATCACTGCCTCGATATTTGCCCGGTCGAACAAGAAATAGAAAGGAAATGCCAGCAGCAGGGTGAGCCAGACCGCAGCCTCTGCAAGCTGCTGGCCCGACACTCGTTTCACATACAACGAAAACCAGGCGGTAGCCAGAAGAACGAAGACAGCAACAAAACCCAGGTAAAGACGCAGCGGATGATCGGATAACTTCCGAAACAGCAGGAATGCATAGATGGACGGAACAGGGTACGGATAAGGAACCTTCAGATCCGTCCGCGAAAGCATATCCGGCTCGCCGAAGTGGACAACGCGTCTGTCCAGGTCACGATAATCGGAAAATTCAGCCCCATGGCAGCAGAACAGCACATCATGTGTGCCCGCTTTATGCAGCAGGGACCTGTGTGTCACGACCACGCCTGCAGCAATCAGGCTCAGCACGCAGAGCGTCAGCATGTAGACCAGCAGCGCGTTTCTGACCGTCCGCGTCTGTCTCTGTGCAAGTTCTTCCATCGGGGCAGCCAGGCTCGTCTCCACCTTGATCCAGAGGGGTTGGGATCATCCACGCGCGAATGCGTTGAGCTCATCGTCCGCCGGGAGGGGAACACCTTCCGGAATGCCCGATTGACACGCCTGTTTCTGCTGCTAGGCTTTGTGTCATGCCATCCTCCCAGACCGATTCCCCCGAGTCAACATTCGTCACGCCGACGGACCAGCGCACCTCCTACACAGAGGAACGCCGGCAGTACTGGGATGAGTACGGGCGAACATCGCAGCGCTGGAATCGCTACCGCCGCTATTACCGTCAGCGGCTGGCAGAGCTCTTTCGGCTCTCCGTCCCGCCCGGCATGCGAATTCTGGAGCTTGGCTGTGGCGACGGCGGACTCCTCGCCAGCCTGCGCCCATCGTTTGGACACGGCATCGATCTATCCGCAGAACAGATCGCCGAGGCGCGGGCCGCCTTTCCAGGACTGCACTTTGAAGTAGCCGATGCAAGCACGATTGAGCTCACCGGCGAGTACGACTTCATCGTCCTCTCGGACCTGCTGAACGACCTCTGGGACGTCCAGACAGTGCTCGAAAAGATTCGTCCTCACTGCCACGCGGGCACCCGCATTCTCGTCAACTTCTACAGCAAGCTCTGGGAGTGGCCGCGACGCGTGGCCGAGGCGCTCGGCATCGCCAAGCCGCAGCTGACCCAGAACTGGCTCACCAAAGGCGACATCGAAAACCTGCTCAACCTCTCTGGCTTCGAGGTCATACGTACCTCGCCGGAGATCATGTGCCCGTTCCGCATCCCCTTGTTAGCAGGTTTCTGTAACCGCTATCTCGTCAAAATCTGGCCCTTCCAGTGGCTCGGGCTCACGAATTTCCTCGTGGCGCGTCCCATGCCGGCACTCGAAGTCTCCGCCGAGCCGGTCGTCACCGTCGTGGTGCCCGCACGCAACGAGGCCGGCAATATCGCCGCCATTCTCGACCGCGTCCCACAACTCGGTGCCGGCACCGATCTCATCTTCGTCGAGGGCAATTCCTCCGACGACACCTACGCCCGTATCGAGCAGGAGATCGCTGCCCGCCCCGGCTGCACCGCGCGCCTCTATAAGCAGACCGGTCGTGGCAAGGGCGACGCCGTCCGCCTCGGCTTCGAGAAAGCCGCAGGTGACCTGCTCATGATCCTCGATGCCGACCTCACCGTTCCACCCGAGGACCTGCCGCGCTTCTACACAGCCTGGCGTCAGGGCCGCGGCGAGTTCATCAACGGCGTCCGCCTCGTCTATCCCATGGAGCAGAAGGCGATGCGCTTCTTCAACCTGCTCGGGAATAAGTTCTTCAGCGTCGCCTTCTCCTGGCTCCTTAGCCAGAGCGTGAAAGACACCCTCTGCGGAACAAAGGTTCTCAGTAAGTCGCACTACGAAACCATCGCCGCCAACCGCGCCTATTTCGGCGAGATAGATCCCTTCGGTGACTTCGATCTGCTCTTTGGCGCAGCACGCTACAACCTCAAGATCGTCGGACTCCCCGTGCGTTACCGGGAGCGGAAGTATGGCGAGACCAACATCCAGCGTTGGAAGCACGGCCTGCTTCTGCTTCGCATGGTCATGCTGGCCTCCCGGCGAATCCGCTTCGTCTAAGCCGTCGTTCTTCTCGTACGAGCAGCCCGGGCCAGACCTGGCGCCCAGCCAGTCGCTCCTCCACGCCTGCCCACCAGTGCGTCTGCTACTCCGATTTGCTCTGAGAACGATCCCGGCTTAGGATGGCGGAGCTTCTTGTTGGCACCTGCGCAAACGGAGATCCATTCTGCCCATGTCGGACTCGGTCGTGAGCTCGTTTTTCAATCGTCGGCACTTCCTCAAAACAGCGGCCCTCGCTGCCGCTGCGACCCAGGTTCATCCACTGCTGGCCCAGGAGGCCACAGCCGCCGCCCCGCGCTCTGCGAATGACAACATTCAGCTCGCGCTCGTCGGCGCCGGCATCCAGGGGCAGCACGACACCGCCATCGCCCTGCAGGTGCCCGGCGTGAAGCTCGTCGCCGCGGCCGATTGCTACGACGGCCGCCTCACGCACTGCAAAGAGCTCTGGGGACAGGACGTCTTCACCACGCGCGACTATCGCGAAATCCTCGCCCGCAAGGATGTAGACGCTGTCCTGATCGCCACGCCGGATCACTGGCACAAGCAGGCCGCGATCGACGCGATGAAGGCAGGCAAGGACGTCTATCTCGAGAAGCCGATGATCCATCTCTACTCCGACGGACCGGAGATCATCGAGGCCGCCCGCTCCACCAATCGCGTCCTGCAGGTCGGCAGCCAGCGTGTCAGCTCGATGGTCTACGCGAAGGCGAAGGAACTGCTCGCCGCCGGTGCCATCGGCAAGCTCAACATGGTCAGCGCCTACTGGGATCGCAACTCCTCCATCGGCGCCTGGAACTACACCGTCCCGCTCGATGCCTCGACCGAAACCTGCGACTGGCCGCGCTTCCTCGGCACCGCGCCCAAAATTCCGTTCTCCGCCGAACGCTTCTTCCAGTGGCGCAAATGGAAGGACTACGGCTCCGGCGTCGCCGGCGATCTCTTCGTCCACCTCTTCAGCGGCACCCACTTCATCACCGGCGCGCACGGGCCAACGCGTGCCATGGCCACCGGCGGCCTGCGCTTCTGGAAAGACGGACGCGACGCCGACGACGTCATGCTCGCGCTGTTCGACTACCCGGAAGGCTTCAACCTCAGCCTCCACGTCAACTTCGTCGACGGCGGTGAAGAGAGCGAAGGCTTCCTGTTCACCGGCTCCGAAGGACAGATGCAGATCGCCAACAACACCGTCAAGGTGATGCGCACACCTCCCGAGAAAGAGCCCGGCTTCACCGTCTCTACCTTCGCCGAAGCCATGCAGAAAGAGACGATCGCGGCCTATCGCAAGAAGTATCCACTCGAGCATCCGAGCGGCCCGCCGGCGCAAAGCGTCGAGAGCTTCTCAGCGCCAGAGGACTACTCCGACAGCTTCGACCACTTCCGCAACTTCTTCGCCTCGGTGCGCAGCCGCAAGCCGGTCGTTGAGGATGCGGTCTTCGGCTTCCGCGCCGCAGGCGCTGCACTGCTCAGCAATCTCAGCATCGAGAAGAAGAGCATGGTCAGCTGGAACCCGGAAACCATGAAGCTGGCCTGATCCGCGCTGAACACGTAACAGGAGCCTATACCTTATGTTCCATCGCTCTCTTCGCCTTGCACTGCTGCTTCCATTGCTGCTCCCCATTGCGGCGCGCGCTCAGGATCCGGCTCACGCCAAAGAGTTCCGCATGCCCGAGGCGGGCAAGGGGCCGGGTGGGGAGCCGCGCATCGCGTTCCTTGCTCACCGCCTCGGCACCGATCACTCGGAAGGCATCTCCATGCTGGACATGAATGGAGACGGCTTCGTCGATCTGCTCAGCGGCGCCTACTGGTACGAGAATCCCGGCGCGAACGGTGGCGAGTGGAAGCGTCACCAGTTCCGCACCGTCGGCCTCCACAATGAGTTCATCAACGACTGCGGCGAGTGGATCGTCGACGTCGATCACGACGGCCTGCCTGACCTCGTGACCACCGGTTGGATCGCCAACGGTCTCTGGTGGTATCGCAACCCCGGCACCAAGGCCACCGCTGCCGGTCAGATGTGGATAGCCGAAAAGATCACCGACAGCTTCGACACTGAAGGCGGCGCCTTCTTCGACATCAACGGCGATGGCAAGCCTGACCTCGCCCTCGCGCACTACAACCGCGCCGGCGTGCTCTGGATCGACTTCAGCGGAGCCAAGCCGCGCGTCCATCACCTCGGCAGCATGGAGCAGGACGGCCACGGCATCGGCGTCGCGGACATCAACGGCGACGGCAAAGCCGATGTGCTCACCCCGCACGGCTGGTTCGAACAGGTCGACGCGAACAACGATCAGTGGAAGTGGCATAGCGACTGGACGCTCGGTGACCCCGGCTTCCCGATCCTCGGCTACGACGTCAACCACGACGGCAAACTCGACCTCATCTACGGCCAGGGTCACGGATACGGCCTCTACTGGCTTGAGCAGGCAGGCACTCCGTCGGATCCCAAGTGGGTCCGTCACGCCATCGACGAATCGTTCTCGCAGTCGCACGCCCTGGCATTGATCGATGTCGATGGCGATGGACAGGTCGAACTCGTCACCGGCAAGCGCTACCGCGGCCACTCCGGCGCAGACCCCGGCTCCTACGATCCCGTCGTCGTCTACGCGTATAAGTTCCCGGCCAAGGATCAGTTTACGTCCGGGTCCGGCGATCCGCTCTTCACCCGATTCGCTCTCTCCGTCAACGGCACTGCCTCCGCTGGAACGCAGTTTGTCTCTGCAGACTTCGATCACGACGGCGACATCGACATCGCGAGCGCTGGCAAGCTCGGCGTCCACGTCCTCGAAAACCTGAAGATCGAAAAGGTCCCCAAGCAGGTCCGCGAAGACATGCAGCCCATCGAGCGCAAGTGGCCCTTCCCCGGCGAAGGTAAAGAAGTCCCGCAGGAAGACGGCCCCGACCCCAAGTAATCGTCGCAGCTACATAGAAGCCAGGCGGCAGCCGCGTTCTCTTGCTCAGAGAAAAGCGCGTCTGCCGCCTCTTCTTTTTATGCGGCGTTCTTAACATTGCCTCCGCGGTCCTCGTTTCCACACGCATCCAAGGCATGCACCCCGCCCAACCCAGCAAGCCCGCAACGCCCATCTATCCTGCTCTCCCGTCGCATCCCACCAGTGTGGGCGGCGACTGCGCGCTCGCGTGACATCTTCAGGAGAGAGACATGGCAAACAATCTCGCCGTCGTAACCGGAGCCTCGAGCGGCATCGGCTACTCACTTGCCAGAGACCTGGCAAAGCGCGGCTACGATCTGGTCGTCTGTTCCGCAGGACAGCGCCTGCAGGGTGCAGCGCAAACATTCGAAGGCCTCGGCACAGAAGTCATCGAGGTCCAGGCCGACTTGGCCACACGTCAGGGCGTGGACGAGCTCTGGTCGAGGCTGCAGCAAACCGGCCGGCCCGTGGACGTGGCCTGCCTCAACGCCGGCATCGGTGTCGGCGGCCTTTTCGCGGAAACCAGTCTCGATCAGGAACTCAACATGATCGAGCTGAACTGTGCCGGAACCGTGCAGCTCGCCAAGCACCTGGTGCCTACCATGGTCGCCCGTGGCGAGGGACGTCTCCTCTTCACCGCGTCCATCGCGGGTGAAATGGTAGCGCCCCGTGAGGCGGTCTACGCCGCCACCAAGGCATTCGTGCTCTCCTTTGCGCACAGTCTGCGCTACGAATTGCGCGACACCGGCGTCACAGTCACGGCCCTCCAACCCGGACCCACCGACACCGACTTCTTCCACCGCGCTGGCATGGACAACACCGAGGTCGGTCAGAAGGGCAAGACCGAGAGCGAGCCCGATGACGTCGCGCGTCAGGGCCTGGATGCGCTCTTCGCTGGCCGCGATCACGTCTACAGCGCGTCCATGAAGACCAAGGTAGAAGGCATGATGGCCAACGCGGTCCCAGGTGCCGTCAAGGGAGCCATGCACGAGAAGATGGCCAAGCCGACCAACCAGGGCTGATCACGAAAAGCATTCATGCAGGGCGCGTGCACATCGAAGGTGCGCGCGTCCTGCCATGCAGGCCAGCACCGCTCACCAAATCATGGAGAGATGAAATGACCGATCCGTTGCAGGAGAAGCCACAGGCAGAGCCGCTACCGCGCTTCGGCGCAGTCAGCACATTTCAGGACGGCCGCTACATGCCGCCGCCATCGGACAGCGATGGCAAGCAATGGGTCCGCACCAGCGCGCTCATTCAGCGCAACCCGCAGGACCTCTACGCCATGTGGCACGACATCGAGCAAGCCCCGCAATGGCAGGAGCAGATCGAGCGCGTCGTCCGCACCGGCGATAAGACCACGCACTGGGTCATGCGCACCGACAAGGCCACCATCGAGTGGGACGCCGAGATCATGGCAGACGAGCCGGGCAAACGCATCGCCTGGCGCTCCATCGGCGGCGACACGCAGGAGGCGGGCGAGGTCGTCTTCGAGCCGGCGCCGGGTGGCCGCGGCACCTTCGTCACCCTCCTGCAGGAGTTCGGCATGAGCAAACTCGCCAGCGCAACAGAGACGCTCACCAGCCGCAACCCCAAGCAGGCCGTCGTCGAAAACCTGCGTCACTTCAAAGCGCTCGCCGAGGCAGGCGAGATCCCGCGCAACGAAGGCCAGCCGCATGGGCCGCGCGGCGTTATCGGCAAAATGAAAGAGTCGCTCTACGCCGAAACCGTCAAGACCCCGCCCAATCAGCGCCGTGCCAGCTAAACGATCCCGCGCGGGTTACAGAACGAACCAGCCGCTCCGCTCATGCGGATGCGAAGGAGAGAAGCAATGAAAGCAGTCTGCTGGATGGGCAAGAGCAAGATCGAGACACTCCAGGTGCCAGACCCGGAGCTCCTGAATCCGCGCGATGCCATCATCCGCGTCACGCGCACCGCCATCTGTGGGTCCGACCTGCATCTCTACGACGGCTTCATCCCCACCATGGAGGCCGGCGACATCCTCGGCCATGAATTCATGGGCGTCGTCGAGGAAGTCGGCAGCGCAGTTACAAATCTCAAGCGCGGCGATCGCGTCGTCGTCCCCTTCACCATCGCGTGCGGCAACTGCTTCTTCTGCAAAAAACAGCTCTGGTCCGCCTGCGATAACTCCAACCCCAACGCCCACCTCATGGAGAAGGCCTACGGCTACTCCGGCTCAGGACTCTTCGGCTACTCGCACATGATGGGTGGCTACGCCGGCGGACAGGCCCAGTACGCGCGCGTGCCCTATGCCGACGTCGGCCCACTCAAGATCGAATCCGATCTGCCCGACGACAAGGTCCTCTTCCTCACCGACATCTTCCCGACCGGCTACATGGCTGCCGAGCACGCGCAGATCGAGCCCGGCGACACTGTCGCCGTGTGGGGCTGCGGACCCGTAGGGCAGTTCGCCATCGCCAGCGCCTTCATGCTCGGCGCAGCGCGCGTCATCGCCATCGATCGCTTGCCGGAGCGGCTCGAGCTCGCGCGCTCCCTCGGCGCGCTCACCATCGACTACAGCGAAGACGACGTCAGCGTCCTCACCGCGCTCAAAGACCTCACCGGCAACACTGGCCCGGACTCGTGCATCGACGCCGTCGGCCTCGAAGCACACTCGAACGACCTGCAGGGTGTCTACGACGTCGTCAAGAATGCGCTGCTGCTCGAAACCGATCGCCCCAGCGTGCTCCGTCAGGCCATCCAGGCCGTGCGCAAAGGCGGCACGCTTTCCATCCCCGGCGTCTACGGCGGACTGCTGGACAAGGTGCCCTTCGGCGCAGCCTTCGGCAAAGGCATCACCATGAAGATGGGCCAGACCAACATGCATCGCTACATGAAGCCGCTGCTCGAGCGTATTGAACAGGGCCAGATCGACCCTAGCTACATCATCTCTCACCGCATCACGCTCGATGAGGCGCCAAAGATGTACGAGATCTGGCGCGATAAGAAAGAGCGTGTCACCAAGATCGTGATCGACCCCTGGGCAGAAGGCAAAGCCGCATAACTCGTAACGCCAGCAATAACAGAAGGGCTGCCCGCGGGCAGCCCTTCTGTCGTTCCTATTCGCACATGCGTCAGTGCTGATTCCACTGCGCGGCATCCTTCTGCGTCAGGCTCTTGATTACGCTTGAGGTCGGTGCCTGCGTATCCTTCCCCCGCACAAATGCGTCTGGCTTCTTTGCAGGCGACGGCAGCACGCGATTTACCAGGCCCAGCAGCGTATCCATCAGCTCCGGCGCATTCTGTCCAACGAGCGCCACGGCCGAAGCTAGCGGAGAAATCAGCAGCTCACTCCGCCGCTGCGCCGTCGCCTCCACAATGCTCTGCGCCGCACTCTTCGCCGAGACTGCAAAGTAGGGAAGCGACGCACCCAGCGCAAACCATGCATACTCGCGTGAGCGCTTGCCGCCCACCATCGCATGCAGGTGCGAGCCCGTCCGCATCAGCCACGGGCACACTGTCAACACATGAACGCCGTCCGCGCGCAGCTCCGCATTCAATCCGCGCGACAACCCCACCATCGCAAACTTGCTCGCCGTGTACGGCAGCAGGTGCGGCACCGCGACCAGCCCGCCGATCGACGCAATATTCACAATCGTGCCCGCGCGTCGTGCGCGCATCCGCGGCAGCACAGCAAGTGTTGTATTCAGCGCGCCGTAGTAATTCGTATTCATCGACTGGTGATAGCTCTCGAGCGGCTGATTGCTCACCGGTGCCACCGTGATAATCCCGGCATTGTTCACCAGGATGTCGATATCCCCCAGCTCTCTTGCGGCCGCTTCCAGCGCTGCCGCCACCGCCGCCGGATCCGTCACATCGCACACCACGGAAAACACCGCGCGCTTCTGCGTCCAGGAGATGCCCCTCTGCAGCTTCTTCTCCGCCTTGTCCAGCTGCTCACGATCGCGCGCCGCAATCGCCACGCGGCAGCCCGCGCGCAGAAACTCCTCCGCCATCGCCAGCCCCAGCCCGCGTGACCCGCCGGTGATGAACACCACCTTGCCCGCCAGCGGCGCCTCGCGCCGCTTGTGCAGCGTGCTGAAGTACAGCCCCGAGCCGGCTGCGATGCCCAGTCCGATCAGGGGAACAAGATTGCGGCGAAGCATCTGCGCCGCCGTGCTGCCGGACTGCGCTTTGGGTCGTTGGCTCGTAGGCGTCATGCGGCTTCCTCGGTCCTGATGGGCTGAATAGCTTTCGCTAAATGAGTGGATGAAGAGCAGGTGAAAAATCGAAGGAGCAGCGCAACACTCCTAGCGAGTGAGAGTAAGCCGCCTACAGCGAAGTTGTCTCGCAGCCATCGCGCTGGGTTGACAGGATGGGGGCAAGCCGATAGCGTTTTCCTACGGAGTCCTGCACGCATGAACGCAACACGCCATCATCGCCCCCATCACCATCATCGCGCGGCGGGCGTGTCGGCGGACTCTTCGGAAGCATAAGCAACACCCGAATCCAGGTCCCACGCAGCCCGCCAGTGCATCGCACGGCGGGCTTTCTTCTGCAACCTTCACTCTGAGAGGGCAATGTGAGCAGCAGCACCCAGGCAACGCAACAGACCATCGATTTCGAAAAAATGGACGGCCTCGTTCCCGCCATCGTGCAGGACGCCGCCACCCGCGAAGTGCTGATGGTTGGCTTCTGCAACCAGGAGAGCTACCGCAGCACGCTCGAGAGCGGCTTCGTCACATTCTGGAGCCGCACGCGCAAAACTCTGTGGCGCAAAGGCGAGACCAGCGGCAACCGCCTCCGCATCGTGAAAGCCTCCACCGACTGCGATCAGGACACGCTGCTGTTTGAAGTCGTCGTCGAAGGCGATGGCCTCGTCTGCCACGAGGGCACCATCAGCTGCTTCACGCGTCCCGTCGCCGTTCCCGGCCAGGTGAGCGCATGAAGCTGAAGCTCGGTATCCCCAAGGGCAGCCTGCAGGACGCCACCATCGCACTGTTCGAGCGCGCCGGCTGGCGCATCTACGCGAACGGCCGCTCCTACTTCCCGCAGATCGACGATGCCGAAATCGAGTGCATGCTCATCCGCGCGCAGGAGATGGCACGCTATGTCGAGAAGGGCGTGCTCGACGCCGGCCTCACCGGCATCGACTGGGTCGTCGAGAGCGCACTCGACGTTGAAAGCATCACCAGCCTCACCTACGCCAAGCAGAGCCGCAGCAAAGTTCGCTGGGTGCTCGCCGTGCCAGAAGACTCCCCCTTCAAACGCGCCGAAGATCTCGAAGGCAAGACCATCGCCACCGAACTCGTCGAGGTATCGAAGCGATACTTCGCGCAGAAGGGCGTCAACGTTCGCGTCGAGTTCAGTTGGGGCGCGACGGAAGTCAAGCCGCCCACGCTCGCCGACGCGATCGTTGAGGTCACCGAGACCGGCAGCTCTCTCCGCGCCAACCGCCTGCGCATCATCGACACGGTGATGGAGAGCGAGACGCACCTCATCGCGAATCGCACCGCCATGCAGGATGCATGGAAACGCGAGAAGGTCAGCAACATCGCGCTCATGCTGCGCGGCGCCATCGAAGCGCAGGGCCGCGTTGGCCTCATGTTGAATGCGCCGCGCCAGAGCCTCGACGCCGTCCTCAACGTGCTGCCCGCGCTCAATTCGCCGACCGTCTCCTCATTGCATGACCCCGCATGGGTCGCCGTCAACACCATCCTCGAGGAAGGTGTCGTGCGCGATGTCCTGCCGCGCCTCAAGGCCGCCGGCGCCACCGGCATCGTCGAATACCCACTCAATAAAATCGTCATCTAGTTGGTCGTTTTGTCTTCGTTGTTTCTAGTCTTGAGGAGGTGCTGCTTGAAAATCCTGACCACCGCTGGTCGCGGAGCGAAGAAGACAGAGCAAGTGCTCCGCGCCCTCGAAGACCGCGGCGCGACCAGCCTCGATCGCGTCGATCGCCAGGTCGGCCGCATCATCGACGACGTGCGGCGTGGCGGCGATCGCGCCCTGCTCGCGGCGCGCGCAGACTTCGACGGTGTGTCGCGCCGTCAGCCCCTGCGCGTCTCTGCTGCGGATCTGCATCGCGCCTGGCAGCAGACCGACCCAAACCTCCGTGCAGCATTGCAGCAGGCCGCCGGCACCATCACTGAATTTGCAAAGCGCCAGATGCCGCAGGACTGGGACACCGCTCCGGCAACCGGCGTGAGCACAGGCCAGCGCGTCCGCGCTCTCGGTGCGGTCGGCTGTTATGTGCCCAGCGGCCGCCACCCGCTCCCGTCGTCGCTGCTCATGACCGTGCTTCCCGCGCAGGTCGCCGGCGTCAAGCGCATCGTCGTCGTCTCGCCGCGTCCTGCAAAGGAGACGCTCGCCGCCGCTGCTCTCCTCGGCGTTGATGAGTTCTACCAGGTCGGCGGGGCGCACGCAGTCGCCGCGCTCGCCTATGGCACGCAGACCATCGCGCGCGTGAATAAAGTTGTCGGCCCCGGCAGCCTCTACGTTACCGCGGCCAAGCGTCGCGTCGCCTTCGACTGCGGCATCGATATGCTGGCCGGGCCGACAGAGATTGTCGTCGCCAGCGAACGCGGCCATCCGGAGGCGATCGCCGCCGACCTCGTCGCACAGGCCGAGCACGACAGCGAAACCCTCAGCATCCTCGTCACCTCGCGGCCCGAGCTCGCAGACTTCGTCGCGCAAGAGGTCAAGGAGCAGTCTCGCCGCAATCCGGTCGCTCGCGAGGCATTGCGCAACCACGGTTACATATTCGTCGCCTCGTCCGTCGCTGAAGCTCGCGTCATCACCAACCGCCTCGCTGGTGAGCACCTCACCGTCGACACCGAAGACGATCTCGCCTGGGTTGAAAATGCCGGCTCCGTCTTCATCGGCAACTGGTCGTCGCAGGCGCTGGGTGACTACGTCTCGGGACCCAACCACACACTGCCCACCGGCGGCGTCGCCAAAGTTCGCGGCGGGCTCAGCGTCTTCGACTTCGTCAAGCTCATCACCGTCCAGCGCTACACGCCGGAGGGCGTGCAGGCGCTCGGTCCTTCCGCCGTCGCATTGGCGCAGGCGGAAGGTCTCGAAGGTCACGCAGCCGCGGTCAGCCGCCGGCTGGAAAGAGCCAGCGCCCGTGTCTGACACCACCGCGCTTCAACTCCCCGAACCGCGCGCGGGCGTGCGCCGCATCAAGGAGTACCACCCGCCCGTTGCCGGTCGCGACGGTCTCCGTCTCGACTTCAACGAGAACACGCTCGCCTGCTCGCCGCATGTGCTCAAGGCGCTCTCTCGCATCACTGCGGCTGACCTCACGAAGTATCCCGAGCGCGCCGGCGTCGAGGCGCTCGTCGCCAAAACACTCGGCGTCGCTCCGGATCAGGTGCTTCTCACCAACGGTGTCGACGAAGCCATCCACGTGCTCTGCCAGGCCTATCTCGATCGCGGCGACGCCATGCTCCTGCCCGTCCCCACCTACAGCATGTACGAGGTGTACGGCTCCATCGCAGAGGCTCGCATCGACGCTGTGCCTGCGGACGCCCACTTCCGCTTCCCCCTCGGAGCACTGCTTGCGCGCATCGACACCCGCACGCGCCTCATCGCCATCGCGAATCCGAACAGCCCCACCGGCGCAGTCGTCTCGCGTGCAGAAATCCTCACCGTCGCCGAGCGCGCGCCGCACGCCATCGTGCTCGTCGACGAGGCCTACTACCACTTCTTCGGCGAGACCGTCATCGACCTCATCGGCACCGTCCCGAACCTCGTCGTCGCGCGCACCTTCTCCAAGGCCTACGGACTCGCGGGCCTCCGCCTCGGCGCACTCATCGCGCCCGTCGAGACGATGCAGTGGCTGCGCCGCGTCATCTCGCCCTACAGCGTCAACCAGCTCGCGCTCGCCTGCCTCCCCGCCGCCCTCGCCGACACAGGCTTTCTCGACAACTACGTCGCCGAAGTAAAAGCAGCACGCGCCGAGTTATCCGACTTACTCATGCACCTCGCCATCGAGCACTGGCCCAGCCACGCCAACTTCATCCTCATCCGCATCGGCGTCCTCCATGCCGCCTTCGTCCGCGCCATGCGCTCGCGCGGCATCCTCACCCGCGATCGCTCCGCCGACCCCGGCTGCGACGGCCTGGTCCGCATCACCGTCGGCACCCGCGAACAAATGCGCGACGCACATCGCGCCATCGAAGAATCGCTGAAGGAGATAGCATGGCGCGCATAAAGCAGCAGCCGCGCACTTCGCGCACCGCTCCGAAACAAACCCTGCGCACCGCCACCATCGATCGCACCACGAACGAGACCGCGATCGCCCTGCGCCTCACCATCGAGGGGCAGGGAAGATACACCGTCAAAACCGGCATTCGCTTCTTCGATCACATGCTCGAGCTCTTCACCCGTCACGGCGCCTTCGATCTCGACCTCACCTGCAAGGGGGACCTCGACGTCGATCAGCACCACACCGTCGAAGACGTCGGCATCGCGCTCGGCGAGGCCTTCGATCGCGCCCTCGGCGACAAGAAGGGCATCCTCCGCGCCGGCTACTTCGTCATGCCCATGGACGAAACACTCGCCGTCGCCGCCATCGATCTCAGCGGACGTGTGGCCTCCGTCATCAAAACAAAAGTCAAAACACGACTCGTCGGCGACCTCCAAAGCGAGCTCGTCGAAGACTTCTTCGAAGGCTTCGCCCGCGGCGCGCGCGCCAACGTTCACCTCAAGGTCCTCTACGGTCGAAGCAACCACCACAAGATCGAAGCCACCTTCAAAGCCTTCGCCCGCGCACTCCGCGTGGCCTGCTCGCGCGATCGCCAGCTCGGCGACATGCTGCCCAGCACCAAGGGGCTCCTGTGATTGCAGTCGTTGACTATCGGGCCGGCAACATCACCTCCGTAGTCAAGGCCCTCAAGGCTCTCGACGCCGATGTCTGCGTCACCGCCGACCCCGCGAACGTGCGCTCCGCCGAGCGCGTCGTCCTTCCCGGCGTCGGTCATTTCGCGGCCACGCAGCGCCTTCACGCCACCGGCCTCGCCGCCGCCGTGCGCGATGTCATCGCCCAGGGCACGCCCTTTCTCGGCATCTGTGTCGGGCTGCAGTGGCTCTTCGAAGGCAGCACGGAGGCGCCGGAGGTCTCCGGTCTCGGCTTCTTTCCGGGCCGCTGCGAGCGCTTCGCAGACGCAGTCAAGGTCCCGCACGTCGGCTGGAACACGCTGAACGCGCACCCTGACCCGCACAGCCCTTCGCGCCTCCTCACCGGCTTGCCACCCGGCGCCTTCGTCTACTACACCCACAGCTACCGCGCCCCGCTCGTACAGGGCACCGTAGGTGTGACGAACTACGACGGTCAGTTCAGCGGCGCCGTCGAACGCGACAACCTCTTCGGCGTGCAGTTCCATCCAGAGAAGTCCGGCGACGCCGGCCTGCAGGTTCTGCGCAACTTCCTCGCGGTGGATCACGCATGCTGACCAAGCGCATCATCGCCTGCCTCGACGTCACCGCCGGCCGCGTCGTTAAGGGCGTCCGCTTCCTCGATCTCCTCGACGCCGGCGATCCTGCCGAACTCGCGCGCCGCCACGCCGGCTCCGGTGCGGATGAGATCGTCCTGCTCGACATCACCGCCACGCACGAAGGCCGCGGCACGCTCGTCGACACCGTCGCGCGCACCGCACGCGAAATCTTTGTCCCCTTCACCGTCGGCGGCGGCATCCGCACCGCCGAGGACGCAGCCGCCATCTTCTCCGCCGGCGCGGACAAGATCAGCGTCAACTCTGCGGCCATCGCAAACCCCGCGCTCATCGATGAGATCGGCCGCGACTTCGGCTCTCAGGCCGTTGTCGTCGCCATCGACGCGCGTCGCGGCTCCACACACCCCGACGCGGCGGAAGTCTTCGTCAACGGCGGTCGCAAGCCCGCCGGCCGCCGCGTGCTCGACTGGGCGCGCGAAGCAGAAGACCGCGGCGCAGGCGAGATCCTGCTCACCTCCATGGACGCCGACGGCACACGTGCCGGCTTCGATTGCGAACTCACCTCCGCCGTCAGCCATGCCGTGCGCATCCCGGTGATCGCCTCGGGCGGCGCAGGCAACGCGCAGCACTTTGTCGACGTATTCTCCACCGGCTGTGCCGACGCCGCCCTCGCCGCCAGCATCTTCCACTTCGGCATCGCGGATGTCCGCACGCTTAAGCAGGAGCTCGCGCAGCAGGGCGTCCCCGTGAGGTTGCCATGCTGATTCCTTCGATCGACCTCATGGGCGGTCGCATCGTGCAACTCGTTCAGGGCGCCGAGCTCAAGCTCGCCTTCGACGACTTCGCGCACTGGGTCGCGCGCTTCTCCACCTATCCCATGGTGCAGCTCATCGATCTCGATGCAGCCATGCGCCAGGGCTCCAATCGCGAGCTGATCGAGCAGATCGCCCGTCAACTGCCGTGCCAGGTCGGCGGCGGCATCGGCTCCATCGACCGCGCGCAGGAGGCTCTCGCCGCAGGCGCACGCCGCGTCATCATCGGCTCCGCGCTCTTTGACACATCGGCGCCCGCCGTCGATGACCCCGCATCGCTCGTTCGTGTCGACTTCGCGCGCGCGCTCGCCGCGGCCGTCGGACGCGAGCATCTCGTCTTCAGCGTGGACACCCGCGCCGGTCGCATCGCCGTCAAGGGCTGGAAGCAGCAGGTCGATCTCTCGCCCACCGCGGCCATGGCTGCGCTTGAGCCATTCTGCGGCGCCTTCCTCTACACCCACATCGATCGCGAGGGCACCATGCAGGGCTTTCCCATCGACATCGCGGAGCAGCTCCGCGCCACCACGCACAATCAGTTGATCGTCGCGGGCGGCATCCGGGAGCAGAGCGAAATCGAGCGCCTCCACGCCATCGGTGTCGACGCCGTCGCCGGCATGGCCGTCTATCTCGGCCGCTTGCCCGCGTAGCGCGCAGCCGCTGCTGCCGCATCCCGCCGGCCAAGCTGCACACCCAGCACCAGGAACAGCACAGCCACCGCCCCCTCCACCGCCGCATTCCCGCCGCGGTGGTGCATCCAGCCCGCCAGGGCCAGCGCTCCCCACACCAACGCTAATCCGTACCAGACAAAGTGACGTTGCACGTGCATAGTATAGGTGCGATCGTGCGGTTCACGTCGCCGCCGATTCTCCTCGCAATCGGCAAAAGGGGCACATCATGCGTCGCCTGGCCGGCTCTCTCAGTCTCCTCCTGGGTCTCCTGCTCTCCACCTGCTGCATGGCACAGGATGCATCCGTGCCGCCTCCGGGCTTTCGCTTGCAGGCCAACTCCCGCGTGGTCCTGGTCGATGTCAGCGTTACCGACGCGCAGGGCAATCCGGTGCAGGGGCTCAAGCAGACCGACTTCGCCCTCCTCGACAACAAAAAGGTGCAGTCCATAGCGACGTTTGAGGAGCACCGCCCCGGCTCCACCCCCGAACCGCGTCCCGTCGCGCTTGCCCCCGGCGTCTTCAGCAACGACTATCTGGCGCATCCGGCCGCCACCATTAACGTTCTGCTGCTCGATCTCGCCACCATCTCGCTGCCCGACCAGGCCTTCCTGCGCTACCAGCTCGATCGCTTCTTCGACCGCATGCGTCCTGAGGATCAGGTCGCCGTCTACGTTCGCGTCGGACGTCTCTGCACGCTCGTTCAGGGCTTCACCTCGGACACTGAGCGTCTGCGCGCAGCCGTCCACAAAGTCGTCCCCCATTTCGCAGTCCTGTACGGCGGCGTCCGGGAGGAAGAGGTTCTCACCCAGGTCGCCTCGCTCGTCGGCGCCATGCCGGGGCGCAAAAACGTGCTCTGGTTCTCTGGCGGCAGTGCCATCTCGTTCGACCCGCCCACCCTGTTTGCCACCGTCCGCAACCCACTGCAGCCGCTGTACGATCTGCTGGAAGAGAACCGCATCGCCATCTACCCGATCGATGTTCGCGGCCTCATGGTGTACCCCTCCCGCTTCCTGCTGGCGCAGCACGCTCTCATGTCCGAAGAGGCCGAGCAGACCGGCGGCCTCGCCATCATCGACAACAACGGGCTGGCCCTCAACGCCGCGCGCATCATGCAGGACAATGCGAGCTACTACACGCTGACCTACAGCCCGCACGACTTCCGCTACGACAACTCCTTCCACCACATCCACGTCGAGCTGCCCGGGCGCTATCTCACGCTCAGCTATCGCCGCGGCTACTACGCCGATCCGACCATCGCCAACGAACTCAAGACCCCGGAGACGAAGCGCACCCGGCTGCTTCCCGGTGGCCTGCGCAAGGAAGAAATCATCTCGCAGTCGCAGCCCATCGTCTTTGCAGCGTCCGTCCAGCGCAAGCCCGCCGACCCCGGGAGTCCGCCTCGCAAGAAACGATCCAAGGAGCCGGTTATCGTGCACTTCACGGTGCCGCTCGACGCCTTCACGATGGAGCCGGCACACGGCCGGCAGGTCGTGCACTGCGCCGCCGCCGTCTACGCCTTCAACCTCTCCGGCACTACCGCGGACGCCCGCGCGCAGGAGGTCACCTTCCAGCTGACGCCCCAGGCCGTCGCCGACCCCGCCGGGCGCACGCTCCCCCTTGATGTCGAGGTATCGCTGCCATCCAGCGTCGCCATGCTGCAACTCGTCGCCTGGGACAAGGGCAACGGTCATCGCATCGGCACACTCGAAATTCCATTCGACAAATCCCTGCTCGCCGCCCCCTGAACCGCGCCTCTTCCCTCTCGCGCTATCCTGAAGAGTCGCACTCCACACACAGCAAGGGGAACGCATGACCACGGCAGCCAGCGGCCATCGCTTCCGCACAGCGAAGCGGCTCGATGAAGTAGGGTTCTCGGACATCGTCGTCATCCGGAACAAGGTGATGGAGCTGCGCGCCGCGGGCCAGCCCGTCTTCGCCTTCCACGGCGGCGAGCCCTTCTTCGAAACGCCCGACCCCATCAAGCAGGCGCTCTACGCCTCCGTCGAAGAGAACAAGACACGCTACGCGCCCTCCTCCGGCATCGCTCCACTGCGAGCAGCCCTCGTCGCGAAGCTTGCCGCGCGCAACCGCATCACCGCAACGGAGGATCAGGTCCTCGTCACCGTCGGCGGCGCGCACGCGCTCTACTGCGCCTTCCAGGCCGTGCTCGATCCCGGCTCGGACTGCCTGCTCTTCTCGCCATACTGGACGCCCATCGCCGACATGATCCGCGGCGCCGAAGCGCGCCCGCTCTTCGTCCCCACCAGCTCCGCCCGGCGCAACGGCATCCGCGCCACGCTCGAGCAGTTCGTCACCCCCGCCACGCGCGCCATCTACTACAACACCCCGCAGAACCCCTCGGGCCTCGTCTTCACCCGCGCCGATGCGGAGGAGGTCGCCGCCTTCGCACGCAGCCGCGACCTTGTCGTCATCTCCGACGAAGCCTACGAAGACCTCATCTACGACGGCGAGCATGTCTCCATCGCCTCGCTCCCCGGCATGGCCGAGCGCACCATCTCGACCTACACCTTCTCGAAGAGCTACGGCATGACAGGATGGCGCATCGGCTACGCCGTCGCGCAGGAGCCCTTCATGAACGGCATGCGCAAGCTCGTCCTCTACTCCACCAACGGCGTGCCCACCTTCGTGCAATGGGCCGCGCTCGCCGCGCTCAAAATCCCCGAGGACTATCGCCTCGCTCGCCTCGCCGAATATCGCGAGCGCCGCGACCTGCTCGTCTCCGGGCTCAACGAAGCCGGCTTCCCCTGCGAGCTTCCCGCCGGCGCCTTCTATGCCTTCCCCAGCATCGACCGCCTCGGCAAGGACAGCCGCAAGGCCGCCGCTCGTCTGCTCGAAGAAGCGCACGTCGCCACCATCCCCGGCGCCGTCTTCGGCAGCCAGGGTGAGGGTCATGTCCGCTTCGGCTATTCCACCTCGCTCACGACCATTCAGCAGGGCCTCGACGCGCTTCGCAAGCTCTAGCCATCTCGCACGAAACAATGGCAAACGCTCTCCGTCTGCCGTACAGCAAACTTTTGCAGCCGTGTCCCACCGGGTGGAATCCTATTCGCAATATGCAAATGTCACGGTATCTCTTGATCGCGACCCTCGCCTGCACTCTGCCGGCCGCTGCCCTCGCGATCGTCAACGGACCGGAGCCATCCGCGCCCGCTGCGCCTTCTCTCGCCGCGCCCGTCCCGAATGCCGCGCCACGGCTGCCCGATGTTCCCGACGCCTCTGACCTCCAGAACTCTTCCAGTAGTTCGCAGAGCACTTCCCAGACCACGACACCAAAAGACGAGCAGCATCAGGGCGATCCCATCGAGCCCGGCACTGACCCGCGCAAGCTTGGACCCGGCGCCGGCCTGCCGTCCCCCGGACTTGAAGGCCATCAGACCAAGCGCATCCTCGGCGTCGTCCCCAACTTTCGCTCCGTCAGCGCCAATCAAAAGCTGCCACCCCAGGGCGCGAAGGAAAAGTTCGTCACCACGCTCGAAGACAGCTTCGACTACTCCGCCGTCATCTTCTCCGCCACACTCGCCGGCGTCGCTCAGGCGCAAGACTCTTATCCGCAGTTCCATCAGGGAGCCGCCGGCTACGGCCGCTACTTCTGGCACACCTTCGCCGACCAGACCAACGAAAACCTCTGGGTCGAGGCAATCATGCCGTCGCTCCTTCGCCAGGACACGCGCTTCTACACCCTCGGCCATGGCGGCTTCGTCAAGCGCGGCGCCTATGCGTTCTCGCGCGTCCTCATCACTCGCGGCGACGATCAGAAACCGCAGCCCAACTTCTCCGAGGTCGTTGGCGCGGGCATCGGCTCCAGCGTCTCCTCCCTCTACTACCCGACCGCCGACCGCACCTGGACAAAGATCGGCCAGCGCTGGCTGACCAACGTCATCATCGATGGCGCGACGCTCACCTTCAAAGAATTCTGGCCGGACATCAACAACAAGACCTTCCATCAGAAACAATAGAAGGCATGCACGTCGGCCTTCCCGAAGCCATCGACCCCTCGCTCCTCCGCCACCTGCCGCAGGGCGTCACCGTCACCCGCATCCCCGACGACGCCTCCGCAGCTTCGTCGCCGTTCGATCTAGACATGTGGGTCCTGCCCTATTACGCCCGACAGGCCGCCACGGCACGGCAGCAGATTCGCACCGTCAAGGTCGTGCAATCGCTGCTCGCTGGCGTCGATGCCTATCTGCCAATCGTGCCTGCTGGTGTGACACTTTGCGATGCGCAGGGCGTCCATGACCTCCCCGTCGCCGAGTGGATCCTCACCGTCATCCTCGCCTCGCTCAAATACATCCCGTTCTTCGTCCGTATGCAGGCGACCGGCGACTGGCGTCAGCGCAGTGGTGCCGAAGACCTCTTTCACGAATCGCATCCAGACGAACAGCGCCTGCTCCCGCTGCCGCTCACAGACGAGCTCGCCGGCAAGACCGTCCTCATCGCCGGCTACGGCTCTATCGGTCGCGCGACGGAGGCCCTGCTCGCGCCCTTCGGCGTCAACATCCTGCGGCTCAGCCGCAGCGGCGGCGACGGCATCGCCTCGGAAGATCAGCTCGACACGCTCCTGCCGCAGGCCGACGTCGTCGTGCTGCTCGTGCCGCTCACCGGCCACACACGTGGCTGGATCAACGCGCCCCGCCTCGCGCGCATGAAGCACGGCGCCCTGCTGGTCAACGCCGCCCGCGGTCCCGTCGTCGATACGGACGCCCTCGTCGTCGCACTCCACACGCGCCGCATTCATGCCGCTGTCGATGTGACAGATCCGGAGCCGCTGCCGCTCGGCCATCCCCTCTGGTCCGCGCCCAACCTGCTGCTCACACCGCACGTCGCCGGCGCCAGCCCACGCTTCGCCGATCGCGCCATGCAGTTAGTCGGTGACCAGTGCCGTCGCTTCCTCGCCGGCGAGCCGCTCCGCAACATCGTCGCCAACGGCTACTGACCGCGCGCCTCGCACCGCACGCAACTACTCGAGCCCGGCCGCCAGCACCTCGGCCACATGCAGCGCGCGCCGGCTCGTGCCCTGCGCTATCTGCTCGCGGCAACTGAACCCGTCCGTCACAATCAGGTCTCGCTCCCCCGCCTCCCGCACCGCGGGCAGCAGCACGCGCTCGCCCAGCGTCTGCGACACCTCATACTTCTCCCGCTCAAACCCGAACGGCCCCGCCATCCCGCAGCATCCGGAGTCCAGCAGATCCACCGCCGCGCCGCTCCGCTCCAGCAGCCCCCGCTCCGTCTTCATCGCAAACACCGCCTTGTGGTGACAGTGCCCATGCAGCACGATGCGTCGTCCGTCCAGCTTTGGCGGCTGCCACCCCGGCGCACGCTGCGCCAGAAAATCAGCCAGCAGAAACGTCTGCTTCGCCAGCCGCTGTGCTCGCGCGTCCTTCGGGTAGAAATTTCGTAACTCTTCCACAAATACACTCGCGCAGCTCGGCTCCAGCACCACAAACGGCAACCCCGCATCGATCTGCGGCCCCAGCCGCTCGAGCACGCGCCCCAGGTACCGCTTCGCCTCATCCAGAAATCCAAAATCATAAAGCGGCCGCCCGCAGCAGATATGCCGCCGCGGAAACACCACGCGAAACCCCGCGCTCCGCAGCACGCGCGCCGCCGCATCCAGCACCTGCGGCTGCAGGTAGTTGTTCCACGTGTCCGGCCACAGCAGCACCGTCTGCGCATCCGTCGGTGTGCTCGCCGCTCGATCCTGCTCGCTCGTGAATGACCGCTGCGCAAACCGCGGCAACGTCCGCTTCGGCGCAACACCCGCCACCCGCTTTGCCAGCGCCTCCACACCCGGCAGCATCAACGACCCATTCGCAACCCGCGGCGCAAACGCCGCCAGCCGCGCCCACTTATCCATAAAGCCGAACAGGTAGTGCGGCACCGGATGCACCCGCCCCGCATAGTGCTTGGCCAGGAACTCCGATTTGTAACTGGCCATGTCCACTTTCACCGGGCACTCGCTCTTGCATGCCTTGCACGACAGGCACAGGTCCAGCGCCTCGTGCACCTGCTCGTTGCGCCAGCCGTCCGGCAGCGTGTCGCCCTGCATCAACTCCCACAGCAGGTGCGCCCGGCCGCGCGTCGAGTGCTGCTCCTCACCCGTCGCCATGTAACTCGGGCACATCGTCCCGTGGTCCGCCTTGCGGCACGCGCCCACCCCCACACACCGCATCGTCGCGTTGCCGAACGAGCCGTCATCATCGGGAAAATGAAAGTGCGTCTCCGGTCGCGCCGCCGCATACCCCGGCCCCAGCCGCAGCTTCTCGCCTGGCTGGTAGATCTGCGGCTCCGCGGGCGTCCCCATCATCTTGCCCGGGTTCATCTTGTTGTCCGGATCCCACAGCGCCTTGAACTCGCGAAACGCCTCCATCAGCTCCGGCCCAAACATCTTCGGGAGCAGCGCCCCGCGCGCCTGCCCATCGCCATGCTCGCCCGAGAGCGAACCGCCTAGCTCCAGCACCAGGTCCGCCGCCCGCTCCAGGAACTCGCGAAACCGCTCCACGCCCTCCGCCGTTCGCAAATCGTAACTGATGCGGGTGTGAATGCAGCCCTGCCCGAAGTGACCGTAGATCGGCATCACATAGCCGAACTCATCCACCAGCGCCTGCAACCGCCGCAGGTACTCACCCAGCCGCTCCGGCGGCACCGCCGAATCCTCCCAGCCCTCCCACAGCTCCGGCACCCCCGGCACATACGTCACCGCGCCGAGTGCAGACTCGCGCACGCCCCAAACCCGCGCCGCCTCGTCGCCATCTCTGCGGATCGCCGCCGCCGGCGTCTCCCAGCCCCGCGTCGCCTCCACAAACCGCTCTGCCTGCTGGAGCGCATCCTCCGCCGTGTCCGCGCCAAACTCCACCAGCAGAAACCCGCGCCCCGGCGGCAACAGCGCAATGTCATCCTCCAGCAGCTGCTTGCGTCGCAGGAAATCGACCAGCAACCCATCGAACCCCTCGAGCCCGATCGGCTTCGACCGCAGAATCTCCGGCACCGCATCCGCCGCAAGAAACGCATCCGCAAACCCCAGCACCACCAGCTGCCGATGCTGCGGACTCTTCACCAGCCGCACCGTCGCTTCGAGCACGGTCACGCACGTCGCCTCGGACCCAACCAGCGCCCGCGCCACATGGAATCCGTTCTCGGGCAGCAGTTGATCCAGGTTGAACCCGGACACCCGCCGCGGAATATCCGGGAACCGCTCCCGCACCAGCACTGCATACCGATCGCGAATGCGCTTCAGCCCCGCATAGATCTCGCCCGCGCGTCCCCCCGCAGCGATCGCCGCATCCAGCTCGGCCTCGCTCATCGCGCCCACCTGCATCCGCGTCCCGTCGTACAGCAGCACCTCCAGCGACTCGATGTTGTCCACCGTCTTGCCGCCCATCAGCGCATGCACGCCACAGGAGTTGTTACCAATCATCCCGCCCAGCGTGCACCGGCTGTGCGTCGCCGGATCCGGAGCAAACGTCAGCTCGCCCCGCTCCGCCTCCTCGCGCAGCCGGTCCAGCACAATCCCCGGCTCCACGCGCGCTCGCTTCGCCGCATGGTCGATCGCCACCATCCGCCGCATGTGCTTCGAGAAATCCAGCACCACGGCCACATTGCAGCAATTGCCGGGAATGCTCGTGCCACCGCCACGCGGCAGCACTGCCGCGCCAAACTCGCGGCACGCCGCCATCGTCGCCACCACATCCTCTGCGTCCAGCGGCAGCACCACGCCGATCGGCACCTGCCGGTAGTTCGACGCATCCGTCGCATACATCGCGCGCGACCCCGCATCGAACCGCACCTCCCCCCGCACCCTCGCGCGCAGCCGCGCCTCAAGCGCCGCATGCTGCGCAAAGTCCTCGTGCGGTAAGTGCGTCTCCGGCCGGCGCTGCGCATCGGCTTGCAGAATCGGAAGCAGGGCTCGTTCCATGGCTACACCTGGTTCAGCGTGGGTGGCGGCAGCGGCGCCTCGGCCACTCCCGTGTTACGAATGCCTGCCGCTTGCGCAAGCGTGGCGACCAGCAGGTTGATCGCGACAGCCGGCAGCGCCGCATACAGCGCAACCGCGTGCCCGGCGATATGCATGCTGTACACCGAAGACTTCATGCCCGTCGAGGCCACCATCGCCGTCCCCGCCAGCATCCCCGCGGCCCAGCCCAGCAGCAGCGCGGTCCCGCGATACCATCGGCCAAACAGCCCGAACAGCACCGCCGGCACCAGTTGCATAATCCAGATACCGCCCAGCAACTGCAGCTCGATCGCATACTGCGCATGATTGCTCAGGATGAACACCAGAGCGCCAAACTTCACCACCAGAGACACGACCTTCGCCATGCTCGCCTCCTGCGGCGGCGTCAGCGGCGTCCTCGCAAACTCGCCCCACAGATTCCGCGTAAACAGATTCGCGGTCGCAATCGACATGATCGCCGCCGGCACCAGCGCGCCAATCCCGATCGCTGCCAGGCAGAACCCCGCAAACCACTCCGGAAACAACTTCACGAACAACAGCGGCACCACCGCCGACGTGTCCGTCGAACGAATGCCCGCCGCCAGCGCCATCAGCCCCAGCAGCGCGATCAACCCCAGCAATATGTTGTACGCCGGCATCAACGCGGCATTGCGCCGGATCACGTTCGCGCTCGACGCGCTCAACGTCCCCGTAAATGTATGCGGATAAAACAGCAGCGCCAGCGCCGACCCGATCGCCAGCGACGAATAGCTCCAGTACTGCGCTGGGCGCAGCAGCAGCCCACCCGGCGGCGTGTGCGTCGCCAGCGCATGCCCCGCGGCTGAAAACACCGCCGCATAGCCACCCAGCTTCGCCGGGATCACGACCACCGCCGCGATCACCATGATGTACAGCATCACGTCTTTCACAATCGCGATCGCCGCCGGTGCGCGCAGCCCGCTCGTGTAGGTGTACGCCGCCAGGATCACGAACGCCGCCACCAGCGGCCACTCCCCGTGAATTCCCAGCGCCGCGATCACCTCGCGCATCCCCACCAGTTGCAGCGCAATGTACGGCATCGTCGCCAGAATGCCCGTCACCGCGAACGCCACGGACAGCCACCGGCTCCCATACCGCCCGCGCACATAGTCGGCCAGCGTCACGTAACGCTCACGGTGGCAGATACGCCACAGCGGCGGCAGCACCAGCATCATCAGCGGGTACGCCAGGATGCAGTAGGGAACCGCGAAGAAGCCCGGCGCTCCCGCTCCATACATCGCCGCCGGCACCGCAATGATCGTGTACGCCGTGTAGAAGTCCCCGCCGATCAGGAACCACACCACCAGCGTGCCGAACCGGCGTCCCGCCAGCCCCCACTCCTCCAGGCTGTGCAGGTCCGCGCGTCGCCAGCGCGCCGCCAGAAAGCCCGCCACCGTCACCAGCACAAAGCAGGTGCAGAACACAGCCAGCGCCGTAGTGTGGACCGAGGGAGGCATCGTGGAAGTGATTCTAATCAGCGGCCGCGCAGGCTGCGAACGCTCCACGCGCTCGACCCGCTCACCACCAGCGTCAGCAGCGCGATCAGGTACAGCACGATCAACTCGCCATGATCGCCCGCGGCGCGTCCGAAGAACGCGAACCGATGCACCAGCGCCCACGCCACCAGCAGGTTACAGAAGCAGAACAGCGCCACCCACCGCGTCGCAATGCCGAACACCAGCAGCAGCGAGCACACGAAGTCAGACACGAACGCGATGAAGAACGACGCCTTCGACCCCAGGTGCACCGGGTCAGGGAAGTGCGCCAGGAACTGCGCCCAATGCATCGGCTGCTTCTCCCACCCATGCCGCAGAAACAGCGTCAGCCCCGTGCCGATGCGCAGAATCGCCAGCCCCGGCTCTCCGCTGCCATCACCCGCGCCTTGCGTCGCCATCGTGTCGTCTCCCCGTCAGTGCGGCAGTCCGTTGCCGGCCGGCGCATTCCACTCGTCCACCACCACGTCCAGATCGTTCACAATCCGGATCGCCTGCTCCACATTGCGCCGCACCTGCACGCGATCCTGGCGTGACACCGTGGGCGACTCCTGGATCGCGACCACGCGTCCATACGGCCACGCAAACTCCGGCACCGCCGCCAGCCCCTCCGGCAGATCGCTCATCCGCAGCTCCAGCTCCTGCCGCCGCGCCGCCTCCGGGTGCAGCATCGTGCCCGCATCCACCGGGCTGTTCGTCTGTCGCGGAAAGATCACGCGCAGCGTCATCGAATCGCGGTGCACCGTCAGCAGCGGATTCTCCCAGGCATCCGTCGAGTGCACATTTACATATTTGTGCTTCGACGGTGTCGGAATATCGGCAAGCTCCGCGCGCGCCGTGCCTTCGCTCTTTACGAGCGCCTGCGCCTCCTGCCTCGCCAGCAGTCGCGGATTCGGCTGCTCCGGCGCGGTCGCGGGCGCGGCACTGCGGCGGCAACCCGTACTCAGCACGCAGCCGCACACCAGCAACGGCAGCAGCCAGCCAAAGGCTCTGCGGCTCAACAAGTAGGGAACGCGAAGACGCTCAGACGTGCATGCACAACGGACAGGGGCCACGCGCTCAGAATAGCAATCCCGCGCCGCCACCCCAATCGGAAGCACTCACCCGCATCCGTCTCGTCACGATCACGCAACTCAGCGCCCCTGCCACGCCGGCGCGCGCTTCTCCAGAAACGCCGTCGTGCCCTCGCGCTTGTCGTCGGTCGCGCACGCCACGCCAAACAGCGACGCCTCCAGCGCCAGCCCCGCATCCAGCGGCAGATCGTACCCACCCTCCACCGCCGCAATGCACGCCGCCACGGCCAGCGGCGCCTGCTGCGCCACGGCGCGTGCCAGCATCTCGGCGCGGCTGCGCAGCGTCTCCGCCGGCACCACCTCATCCACCAGCCCGATGCGGAACGCCTCCTCCGCGCTCACCATGTCGCCCGTCAGCAGCAGCTTCAGCGCCGCGCCCTTGCCCACCAGCCGCGGCAGCCGCTGTGATCCGCCATACCCCGGCAGCAGTCCCAGCTTCACCTCCGGCTGCCCCAGCCGCGCGCGGTCGCTCGCAATGCGCATCGTGCACGCCATCGCCAGCTCGCAGCCACCGCCCAGCGCGAATCCGTTGATCGCCGCAATCACCGGCTTGCCGCAGGTCTCGATCCGGCGAAACACCGCCTGCCCCCGCGCCGACAACTGCTGTCCCTCCACCGCCGACACACCAGCCAGCTCGCCAATGTCCGCGCCCGCCGCAAACGCCTTCTCGCCCGCCCCGGTCACGATCACCGCGCGCATCGCCGCATCGTCCTTCAGCTCGGCAAACGCCGCGTCCAGCTCTGCAAACAGCGTGCGGTTCAGCGCATTCATCACCTTGGGCCGGTTCAGCGTCACCACCGCGTAAGTGTCGCTGCGCTCCACCAGCAGCGTCTCGTAAGCCATGCGTCTCTCCTCGTCGAACCAGCTATCATCGCGGCCCGCCCGCGCCTTTGTCACCCCCGCTCCGCCCGCGGCCGATGGTAGATTCAAAGGAGCATGATCAAGGGCATCACCTTTGTGCACGCGGCCAGCACGCCGTCGGTGTACGACACACTGCACCGCTTCCTCTCCGCCGTCGGCCTCGAACCCGGCCGCGCGTGGCAGACCGACCTCAGCCGCGGCGCTCCCTTCGTCGCGCCCATGGGCAGCTTCGAGCTGCTCGACGGCATGGCCCCCCTCCCCGCCGAAGTCATGATCGAGGTCACCGCCATCGCCGACGTCTACGTCGCCGCGAAGCAGTGGCTCGAATCGACCGTCGGCTCGCAGGAAGCAGCACGCCGCATCAAGCCGGTCGCGCCCACCACCTGGAAGTCCTTCGCCTTCTCCGTCGAGCCCGTGCCCGGCATCCCCTTCGCCTTCTGGGAGTGGCAGGAGCCCCTCCGCGGCAAGCCCCTCGCCATCGAAGGCGATCTCTCCGCCAACGGCATGCGCTTCGGCATCGTCGTCGCCCGCTGGAACGCCGTCATCACCGACCGACTCCTCCAGGGCTCGCTCGATGGCATCCTCCGCAGCGGCGGCCGCCGCGAAGACATCGAGATCGTTCGCGTCCCCGGCGCCTGGGAGGTCCCCTCCGCCGCACGCGCGCTCGCCGAGACGAAGCGCTTCGACGGCATCATCACCCTCGGCTGCCTCATCCGCGGCGAGACCGCGCACTACGAAGCCATCTACAACGAAGTCAGCCGCGGCATCGGCCAGTCCCAGCAGGAGACCGGCATCCCGCACGGCTTCGGCGTCCTCACCTGCGAAACCCTCGAGCAGGCGCTCAACCGCGCCGGCATCAAGGCCGGCAACAAGGGCTTCGAAGCCGCCGTCGCCACCATCGAAATGATCGACATCCATCGCCGCATCACGAGCACTCGCAATCCCGATCCCGACAGGCGGCCCGCATGAGTGCGCCCGTCGGCAAGCGGCGCAAATCGCGCGAGCTCGCCTTGCAAATGCTCTTCCAGCTCGACGTCGGGAAGCACACACCGGATCAGGTGCAGCGCACCTTCTGGTCCGCCCGCGAAGAAGAGATCGACGCCGACACCCGCGGCTTTGCCGAAGACCTCTTCCGCATGGCCATCCGCAAGGAAGATGAGATCGACGCCCTCATCGAGCAGCACTCCGCCAACTGGCGCATCCAGCGCATGCCCGCGGTCGATCGCAACCTGCTGCGCCTCGCCGTCGCCGAACTGCTCGGCTTCCCCGGCACGCCAGTCCCCATCGTCATCAACGAATCGCTCGAGATCGCCCGCCGCTACTCCGCCCCGGAGTCCGTCGGCTTCGTCAACGCCATCCTCGACGCCATCTCCAAAAGCCGCAAGTAGCCCGCCAGCAGTCAGCAACTCCGCCGGGTGCCCCCGCCCGTTCCGCCAACGCTTCTTCTGTAACTCCCTAAGTGACGAACCAGCCGGGTGCCCCATCCTGAGCAAGGATGTTGTTACCGAAAAAGGCCGGCCAGCAGTCGCATCAAGCGAACCGCCGACTAGCTTCCGTAACTCCCAGAGTGACTTAGCGCCGGGTGCTCCATCCTGAGCGCAGCGAAGGGTGGGTTCCTCCACTCCTTCACGGTCCAGCCACCAAGAAAAAGGCCAGCCAGCGACTGCATGACGCGTTCCGCCGACTAGATTCTGTAACTCCAAAGGTGTCTAAAGAACCGGGTGCCCCATCCTTCGCAAAGCGAAGGATGGATTCAGTCCACTCCCTCCCACATCGCAGCACGAGGAAAAAAGGCCAGCCAGCGGTCGCATCACGCCTCCCGCCAACTAGCCTCAATCCCAGATCCCCGCTGCCGACCCTTACGGCACCGCCCGCGGCTTCACCGCCAGAAACTGCGCCGGCGTGATCCCGCCATTGCCGTCCGGCAAATTCGGGTTGAACTGCACCGTGTCCGTCAGGTCCCTCGTCGAGACGATATGCATATTCGCATCCCCGCCCGTCGACACGAAGATCTGCGAGTAGTCCGGGCTGAAGATCGCCGCCACCGGCGTCGTCGCCTGCGCACCCGTCAGCTTCACCGGGGTCAGCGCTCCCGCCACACCCGCCGCCGGAATCCTGTACACCGGCAGCAGGGCATTGCCCGCCGTGGGATTCGCCTGCTCATACGTCACCACCGCCAGTGACGAATCCGGAGACGTCACCACCTGGTGGATCAGCGACGGCGCAAACGCCGCCAGCGACTGCGTGAAGTTGTTCGGGTTCGCAATCTCGAGCGGAATGGTTGACGTCACCGTCGCCCCGTTCACCGTGTTGGTCGACGTCGGGCACGCGCCCGCTGCATTCGCACTCGCCTCGGTTGGCACCACCACATTGGCATCCACCAGCTCTGCCGGGTTCGCCGTCGCGCTCACCACGTGCTTGCCGTTCGTCGTCGTCGCCAGGTGATCCGCAGCAAACCCGTAGCCCGTCGCGCCGCCCGGGACCGCCGAGGGATAGTTGTCGATCGCCCCCGTCCGCGTGTCCGGGCAGTAGCCGCGTGCCGTCGTGTTCGCGCCCGACAGGAACGCGCCAAACTGCGGCACCGCCAGCGCCACATCCGGCGAGCAGAATACGTTGTACGCCGCGTTTGCCGGACCACCCACGTTCGGATCGCTCCCCGTATTCGCCGGGCACACGCCGCTCGACGGCGTCGCATTGCTCGGGTCCAGCGACTCCGTGCTCCAGCCCGTGAACGTGTTGAAGATGTACAGCTTGTTCGTCCCGACGATGTACACCGTCGTCCCGTCCGGCGAGAACACCGCACGCTGCCCGACGCCGCCATACTGCGTCACAATGCTGGCCGGCGTGCCGCTGGTCCCCGCGCTGCCTGTGCCGCCCGTCGTCGACGACGCCGTCGCCGGCCGGTACAGATACAGGATCTGCTGGTCCTGATCGTTGATCACCACTTCGTTGTTCGACGGTGACACGGCCAGCACCACTCCCTTGACCGTCGTGTCCTCCGCAATCGAGCTCACGCCGCCACCCACCGTGCTCGTCGCGTTCACGATCATCAGCTCGCGATAACTGCCGAAATAAAGGCTCGACCCCGTCTGGTCCAGCACCATCGAGTTCGGCTTGTACGGCAGGTGTACCGGCGACCCCGACGTGTTCTGGCTCAGGTCGATCGCCGTAAAGTACTGCGAGTTCGGACTCGCCATCCAGATCAGGCTGCTCGCGCTGCCCGGCGACGTCACGTTCAGCGTATTGCTCGCCACCGGCACGCCATTGCCGTTCACGCCAATCTGGTTCACCGGCGCAGGATTGCAGGACGGCGGCGCGCACACCGCATACACCGAGCTCGACCCCGCAAACCGCGACGTGATGCTCCCCGTCCCGCTCACCCCGATCGTCCGCTGGTCCGTCGACGTGTACGTCAGCGGCACGCCCGTAATCGTCGCGCCCTTCGTGTCGATCACCGTCGCCGTCGTCGGCTGCGCCAGGTTCGGCTGCACCGTCACGTTCGACGACGTGCCATTCGCCTGCAGCGTGATCGATGCCGGTGGGCAGGTGTAGAAGTAGCCCGCGCCCGAGCTCGTCCCCGAGATGCTCGCCGTGATCACCGCCGCGCCCGGCTGCTTCGCCGTCGCCACGCCTGTCGGGTCGATCGACACCACCGTGTTCGACGTCGTCGTGCCCGCGTTTGCGCTCGTCGTCTGCGCCGCGTAGCTCAGGTTGCCGATATTGGTGCTGCAGTCCGGCACACCCTGCGGATTGCCCGCCGGCGCGCAGAACAGCGTGTTCTGCCCGTTCTGATTCACAAACGCGGTCGCATTCAACTGCGCCGTCTGGAACTGCGACAGGCAGCCCTGCACCGGCTTGCCGCTCGCGTCCAGCGTATCCAGCGTGATATCTGTCACTACCGGATGCACATATATCTTGACCGCATTGCTCGACGTCACGCCACCCGAGCTCGCCGACGCCGTCGCCACCTCCGACACATTCGTCGGAATGCACGTCGAGTAGGCCGCCACCCCCGAGCTGCTCGTCCGGTTCCACCGGCCCGCGCACACCTGCCCGGTCGGCGACACGTCCACATTGTTGAGGTCGCTCGTGCCGTACGTCAGCGTCCCCAGGTTCGCCGGAGCCCCCGCGCAGTCCTTGCCGCCCCCCGCATTCAGATTGCCCACCTTGCCGAACGCCAGCGAGATGCCCGTCTGCTGCGGATCCAGCGTGAAGGACACCAGCGTGCCCTTCTTCGTGGCAAACCCCGCACCGAACGCATTGCAGTAGTTGTTTGGATTCGTGCCGCAGCCCACAATCGAGAGCTGAACCGGAAGCGTGACGACAAAAAGTACGACGAGGAGCAGGTACCGCCGCATGAAACCTCCCCGCAGCTGCTCTGAGCCGGCCCCCCTCGAAATGCTCCGCAGCGCCTTCCCGGCAGCACACGGCACACTCCAAAACCCTGGGAACACACAGCCTGGCCGCTACGGTTTCACTGCCAGAAATCACTGTCGAACGTGTACCCCGAGTGTAAAGCACAACGGAAGCAGGGAGCCAGCGACAGCCCGCTTGGTAGCGGGGCTGTCTGGTTCTCCACAGGAGTTCGTCTGGCCTGTATCATTCGGCGCAATGCCTGAGTTTTCCAAGGACGTGGTCATCACGCTACTTGCGGCTTCGGTCGGTCTGGCCGGTCTGTTGTTGGTCGTCTCGGGCTTTGTCTTTGCCCAAGCGAACAGCTTTCCGTCAGCGACCACAGACGATACTCTTCTGGCTCGCTATGAGCGCGCGGCGAAACTTGGCCTAGTGCCCTTCATTCTGTCTTTGGCTGAGGCCGGTCTCTGCCTGATTTGGCTACTCCACACGTCGCCATGCACTTACGTGATGTTGGTTGGAATGTTCTTCTTGCTTCTCGTCCTGACCGCAATGTATGGTGCAATGCTGCTACTACGGTATTTATAGGGATAGGCTTAACGAAAAATGAGCCTGGACACTGAGCGACTACACCGATTGGTTGGCAAGGGCTTCGACAAACTCTATTCATCCGAGCCAAACAAGTACAAAGAGATGGCGAAGAAGGCTCTAGAATATTCACAGACCTGCGTTCCCGCAGGGGAGAAGGTGCGTATTGGGGACGTCGTTTCCGTCATCCAAAATGCCGTGAGGATCGATCCAGCCTTTGAATCTCACTTGAAAACCAGAAAGCTTACACAAAAGTTCTGGCAGGGCTGGTTTGCAGAATACGTTGTGGAGCAGGTCTTCCCCCAACCGGAACTGAAATAGAGACGACCGCGCCCAAAGGAGTGAGCACGAATGTCCAAGAGTGAAGCGAAACAAGCCGCCACCCAGTACCTGCAAGATCAAGCGGACATCATGAAGAAGTATGGGGCAGCCCCGAAAATGTCGGGTAAGCGGTACGAAGCTGCGCGCACAGCCACCACCCGTACCTTCAAGACAATCAGCTCTGCAAAAGTAAGCGCCGATCAAAAGCATTGATCGATGGGAGCCCTCTGGGCTCCCACTTTGCTGTGGGTCGCTTCAGCCCCATCCCTAGTTTTGATCCAATCGGGACTGTGCAGCAGCCCTTTTGACTGACCAGACCCGGTGCGCCAAGCATCGGTGCGCCCTACCCGCTTCCATCTCTCCGAAACGGACTGGTCGTTGGCTCCTCAAGCATCTTCGGTGTAAGTGAAGGTCTGCTAGGTGTGCTGCACACCCATTGTCGCCACCACGAACAACCACCGCTCCTTTCTTCTTGACGAAGGGAGGCGGCACCGGGCCAGCGACAAAGGGCCTCTTCAATACCGCTGCTCGCGCCCGCTCCTAGTCCTCACGCCCGCAGTGCGCGCCTGATCGCGTCCGACCTGCGACGGCCTCCGACAGTCCAGCGACGCGTCGACGATAGAAGAGTCGCTTGCGATACTGCGAACCCCTTCCCAGGAACCCTGAACCGTGAAGGAAAACGCGCCTGAAGATACGCTGGCTTATCTTCGTGGCATTGGCGGCAGTGACAGCACTACTTCTTCTTCACCACTTCCACACTGCCTTGGATGTGGACTCCTGCCTGGATCAGGGCGGCCGCTTCGACTACGCAAACCATGTCTGTCAGCCAAAGCCAAACTGACGCACTACCGATCTCACGCAGAACCGAAACATCGGCTATCTCAGGACTAGCCGCGCCTCCTTGAGCGTCGATTCCCGCGATACTCACGGTCTGCCTTTCGCAATCTGCTCCATCGAGACACATATTCAAAGTGGTCGCAGCCGAGTACATGAAGACAATGAGAAGCGCCATCGAGGTTCCAAGGAACCCGACTCCCAAGGTGCTCCACAGAGCGTGAAACGGCTGTCCATACAGAAACGGGATCACCAGCGCCACACTGCAGGTCAAAGCCAGACCGGATATGAGACTCGCCAGGCGCCACTTCCTCACTGCGGTACCAACCTCCGGTTGCGCCCGCTCGGGCTCCGTCTCTGGATGCATTCTCGTGCCACCCCCCTTGCGGTCAATCGAGCAGACCCTTCGTCCATACGGTGAGCCATGCAAATCTGGCAATCGGGAATAGCAAGCCATACCGTTGCTTGAAGTCGAAAGTCCGGCGGTGCGGGTCCCCTCCTACCCCCAGTGCTAGCCTGATCGCGCTCTAGAGCAAACGAACATGTCCAGCATCCAGCCCGCCACGCCCGCAGACGCCGCAGCCATCGCCCGCGTCCACGTCGAAAGGTGGCAAAGCACCTACGCCGGGATCGTCCCCGCACCATTTCTTGCGAGCCTCGATGTCGAGCAGCGCACCGTCCTCTGGCAGGAGTGGCTCGCCAGCGCCCCCCTCGTGCTCACCGCGACATCGCAGCAGCGAGTCATCGGCTTCGTCAGCGGCGGCGCAGCCCGCGAGCCGGCCTTCGGCTGTGACGGCGAGCTCTACGCCATCTATCTCCTGTCGGACGCGCAGCGGCAGGGCATCGGCAGCGCGTTGTTCGACAGCATCCGCCACGCCCTCCTCGCGGCAGGCTTCCGCAGCATGATCCTCTGGGTCCTCGAACCAAACCCCGCTCGGAGCTTCTACGAAGCCAAAGGCGGCAAGGTCACCGGCTCAAAGCCCATCGAAATCGGTGGCATGAGCCTCACCGAGATCGCCTACACCTGGCCAAACCTCGCCGACCCTCCTCAATAATCCCCATCGAACGTCGACGTCCTGCCTGCCGCCCACGCTCCACTACGCCGCCCACGAAACACGCGTCCGCCTTCCACACCGTTCGCTGTTCCGACATGGGCGAGGCCGACGACATCGACGCGCTTCGCTCAGTGGCAGATAAAGACACCGCCGTCTCGCCCCAACGTGTTCGTCGACTACCCGACAGTCGCGGCCTCTCCGTCCGTCTCGCGCCCTACCACCTCACGCATCCTCCACCGGATACATGCACTCCACCCGCAACTCCTGCGCCGCAATGCTCTGCGGCACTCCCACCGTCGTCACCAGCGAAAAGTACGACCGTCGCTCCTTGCCCTTCACAAATGTGATCGGCAGCACCGGGCTCTCGCTCGGCCGCACCGCCCCCAACCCGCGCACCCCAGGGTACGCCCGCACCTGTTCGAGCAGCGCCTGCATCTGTGCGTCCACCCGGTGCCCGATCGCCTCGCGCTCCACGCGGGACAGCAGACCCGCCGCCACCTGCTCCCAGTCGGCAATGTGCGGCCGCAGACCCTTCGGACTCAGCATCAGGTGCAGCAGGTTGCGCGGCCGCGGCCACGTCTCCAGGTCCATCAGCGAGCCAAACAGCCGCGGCGCTGCCTGGTTGTTGGCCACCACATTCCAGTACCGGTCCAGCACCAGCCCCGGATGCGGCTCCTGCTGGTCCAGCATGCGCACCACCGCGCGCCGCACCAGCGTCATCTCCTCCGCGCCCAGCGCCCCTTCGCTGTATATCGGCGCATAGCCCGCGGCCAATAGCAGCAAATTCCGCTCCCGCAGCGGCACATCGAGCGTCTGCGCCAGCCGCATCAGCAACTCGCGGCTCGGCACACTCCGCCCGCTCTCGACAAAGCTCACATGCCGCTGCGACACCGCCGCATCCAGCGACAGGTCCAGCTGGCTCTTCCCCCGCTCCTGCCGCCAGTGCCGCAGCAGATCTCCCACCGCCTGTGTCGCCATCCCAAACGCCTCCATCCCGACGTGAACCGTGACCCCAAACCCGCATTCCAAGCCTCGCACGAGGAGGTAATGAAAACAATTACCCGAGAGGTCATCTTTGCCCAGCTTGCCTCCGATTCTGACGCGCAGAAAGAGCCCGTTTGCGTACCCAAAACGCACCAGGGGCAGCCGTTTGGCTGCCCCTGGTGATCACTGCACGCATATGAAATCAGCTACTTGAGGTACTCGCTAAACCAGCCCAGCGTCCGTTCGAGCACATCCGCCTGGTGCTCCGGATCGCGAAATCCGTGACCCTCATTCGGGTACACCACCAGCTCCGTCGGCACGCCTTCGTCGCGCAGTGCATGCCAGAACTCGAACGACTGCGGCGCCGGACACTCGCCATCCCGATCGCCCACCACGACCAGCGTCGGCGTCTTCACCTTGCCGATGAAATCGATCGCCGAACTCTTCGCATACACCGCCGGATCCTGATAAACACTGGCTCCGAAGAAGGGCAGCATCCACTGGTCGATCGAGTTTTCACCGTAGTAGCTCTGCCAATTTGCGATCCCTGCGCCCGCCACGGCCGCGTGAAAACGGTCCGTCTGCGTCACGCCGAACATCGTCATGAACCCGCCATAACTCCAGCCCGTCAGCCCCAGCCGGCTGTTGTCGACCGCGGGGTATTTCTTCTCGACCGCATCCACCCCGGCCAGAATGTCGCGCAGATCGCCGTAGCCGAAATCCTTGCGATTCGCCTGCGTAAACGCCTCACCCTCTCCATAACTCCCCCGCGGATTCGGTTCGAGCACGAAGTAGTCCATCGCACTCAACGGGGCCGCACCAAAGCCCGCTCCGGGCCAGCGCGGCAGCACCGCGCTCGACGGCCCGCCATGCACCATCACCACCAGCGGATACTTCTTCGCAGGGTCGTAGTGCCGCGGCAGCATCAGCCAGCCCTGGATGTGGTAGCCCTCGTTATCCCATTCAATCGACTCGGGTTTGCCCCACGCCGGCTGCACGGCATCGTTGACATGCGACACCTGGGTCAGCGCCGAGCCGGCCTTCAACTCGCCGACAAAGACCTCGGGCGCCTTCTCGAAGGAACTGCTGGTCACCGCAAAATGGCCATCCTTCGCAATCGAAAGGCTCATCGCCTCGCGACCATCGCCGATCGCCGCCGGCGTCTCGACCAGTGTCGTGCCCTCGCTCAGCATGGGCTGGCTGCCGCTGCTGGTGACGCGATACGACGTCACCCGGCTCTTGCCATTCGCGATCTGCGACACCAGCAGTTCGTTCGCACTCTGCCAGTAGGGCCACACTGAACTCACCTTGGCCTCGGACGTTGCATCGACGGGAGTTCCGCCTGCTGCAGGCACCAGGTAGAGATCGCCGCCCGTCGCCCCCTGGTCGCTCATCAGTCCGCCGATGAAGGCGATCTGTTGCCCATCCGGCGACCAACGCGGCACCGCCATCTGCAACCCGTGGAGCGGCCCCGTAACCTTGGCCGGATCGACCACACGGGTCGGCTGCCCGTTCACCGTCGCTTGCGCGGTATAGAGCTGCGCAACCCACCAGGTGTTCTCGCCCGGCGGTGGTGCGGCAATGTAGGCCAGTTTTGCCCCATCCGGAGACCAGTCAAACTCATATACATGCAGGTTCGCCGGCGTCAGCAGCTCCGGCTCTCCGCCCTGCGCGCCCACGGCGGCAACACGCTGCACTTCGAGCCCTTCGACCCCAATCACCCCGGATGGCGGCTTCATCGCAGCCAATGCTCCGGCTGGCCGTGTCGCCCCCGGTACATAAAGGAAGCCGATGCGCTTGCCATCGGGCGACCAGGCTGCCGCCTCGACATAGCCCTTCAGGTGTGTGAGCTGGTGCGGTGCAGCGCCGGCAGCAGTGGTCACAAACAGGTCGGTCTGGCCGTCCTTGCCATACTCACCCAAATACAGAAGCTGTGCCGAGTTCGGCGACCAAACGGGCGCGCCGCCTTGCAGCCCGCGCCTACGGCGAGTGGCTGGGCATTCTCACCACGCGCGCCGCCGATCAGGAGGCGCTCCTGCTTCCCCCGCGACTCTGTCCACGCTAGGTGCTGCCCGTCCGGCGAGAGCGCCGTCTGCCCCACCCGCTCCACCCGGCCCAGGTCCGACAAGATCTGCCGAATCTTAGGATTAGCCGGTGGATGAATGCTGCCCGGCGTATTGTCGGCAGCCCCTGCGGCAAGCGGGGCGAGGCAGAGCAGGGAGAGCGCAAAGAAGTGGTGGCAGCGTGCAGGGCGCGAAGACATGCACCGGATGCTAACGCAAAGCTCTGGCTCTCTGCGTTTTGGCCGCTCTGCTGCATGTGTTTCGGGTTGAAGTCCCCGGCCGCTAGAGGCTTCAGCAGAGTGCGGAAGCGTGCAAAATCAGCCTTTCGATCGCATCTCACCGTCCGGTTTGGCTGGTTTTCGCGGCAAAGGGTCGCAATCATTGCTTGGACAAAGCAGAATTTGCAGGGCCTCCGTTGACCTGCGTAGGCGGGCTTGCTATTGTTAGAAAGTTCCTAGAGGCACGTCCTGCGCGAGCTGGCTGGTTCAAAGCGCGGCGGCGGGTGCCAGACGGGATCCCACAGAGTGCGGTTTGCCTGGAGTTTACGGCTACCCTCCCTGCGGCTCCTCGGCAACACAGCGGGGACAAACATCGCATCGGTGCCTGCGACACCCTTCGCCTGGAAGGGCTATGTGGGCCGGAACAAGCGAAACGGAGCTGAACACCTCAGTCTTCCCGGAAGAGCGGGAGGGCTCGTGCGTACGGCCACCGTCGCGGTTCCTGTCTGAGATAGGAAGCAAGCAGACGCGGAGCGGACCAGTGTGGTCATGCCCTTTGGTGAGCGCGAGTGTGCGCCGGCATGAGCCTCCATGGCCCGGGCTGCGGCTTTAGTGAGACGAAGAAGGTTAGGAGTACTGGTTTGCCGACATTCAATCAGCTGGTGAAGCAGGGTCGCACAGCACCGCGGTACAAGACCGCGAGCCCCGCGCTGCAGGGCTCCCCGCAGCGGCGCGGCGTGTGCACCCGTGTGTATACGCAGACGCCGAAGAAGCCGAACTCCGCGCTGCGCAAGGTGGCCCGCGTGCGGCTCACCAATGGCATCGAGGTGACGACGTACATCCCCGGCATCGGCCACAACCTGCAGGAGCACTCGATTGTGCTGATCCGCGGCGGCCGTGTGAAGGATCTGCCCGGTGTGCGCTATCACGTGGTGCGCGGCTCGCTCGATTCGGTCGGCGTGGCCAATCGCAAGCAGGGCCGTTCCAAGTACGGCGCCAAGCGTCCCAAGACCGCTGCCAAGTAACAGAAGAGGATTAGAGAGCGATGCCGAGAAAAGGACATATTGCCAAGCGCGAGGTAGCCGCCGATCCGGTCTACAACTCCTCGCTGGTGACCAAGTTCGTGAACTCGATGATGTGGGGCGGCAAGAAGTCGACCGCGCAGACCATCTTCTACACGGCGATGAACAACCTGGAACAGCGCGGCGGCGATGAAGCCCTGAAGCTGTTCAAGAAGGCAGTCGAGAACTGCAAGCCCCTGCTCGAGGTCAAGACCCGGCGTGTGGGCGGCGCGAACTACCAGGTGCCGATCGAGGTCAATCCCGATCGCCGCACCTCGCTCGCGATCCGCTGGCTGGTGACCTACGGCCGTGCCCGTGGTGAGAAGGGCATGATCGAGAAGCTGACCAACGAGCTGCTGGACGCGGCAAACGGCCGCGGCGCAGCAATGAAGAAGAAGGAAGACATTCACCGCATGGCCGAAGCGAACAAGGCCTTTGCGCACTACCGCTGGTAACGATCCGAACTAACCAAGAACCGCAAGCTGGACGCCGGCCCGCGAGGGCTGGCGAGAAGTAGAGAGAGACGACACCGTGGCCCGCCAAGTACCTCTAAATCGCTGCCGGAACATCGGCATCATGGCGCACATCGACGCCGGCAAGACCACCGCCACCGAGCGCATCCTGTTCTATACCGGGATCACGCACCGTATCGGCGAGGTCCACGAAGGCACGGCCACGATGGACTACATGGAGCAGGAGCAGGAGCGTGGCATCACGATCACGTCCGCTGCGACCACCTGCACCTGGAAGAACATCCGCGTCAACATCATCGATACGCCCGGCCACGTGGACTTCACGGCTGAGGTGGAGCGCTCGCTGCGCGTGCTCGACGGCGCCGTTGCGCTGTTTGACTCCGTCTCCGGCGTGCAGCCGCAGACCGAGACGGTGTGGCGGCAGGGCGACAAGTACCATGTGCCGCGGATTTGCTTCGTCAATAAGATGGACAAGGCCGGCGCGGACTTCGAGCATGTGATCGAGACGATCCGCAAGCGCCTCGGCGCGCGGCCGGTGGCCATCCAGATCCCGATCGGCGCAGAGGCAGGCTTCCGCGGCGTGGTCGACCTGATCGAGATGCGCGCCATCATCTGGCACGACGAGACGATGGGTGCCGAGTACTCGGTCGAAGAGATTCCCGCCAACCTGCTCAAGAAGGCAGAAGCCTTCCGAATGCAGCTGGTCGAGTCGGTCGCCGAGAATGACGATGACATGCTGCACAAGTTCCTCGAGGGCGAGATTCCGACTGCCGACGAGCTGAAGGTGTCCCTGCGCAAGGCCACGATCGGGATGAAGGTGTTCCCGGTGATGTGCGGTTCGGCGTTCAAGAACAAAGGTATCCAGACGCTGCTCGATGCAGTGGTCGACTATCTGCCGAGCCCGCTTGATGTGCCGGCGGTTGAAGGCATCGACCCGTCGGACCCGTCGAAGGTGCTGATCCGCAAGGCGGACGACTCGGAGCCCTTCTCGGCGCTGGGCTTCAAGCTGATCAACGATCCATTCGGTAAGCTGGGCTTCATCCGCATCTACTCGGGCTCGCTGAAGACGGGTGACACGGTCATGAACCCGCGCACCGGCAAGACGGAGCGCGTGGGTCGCCTGGTCAAGATGCACGCCAACAAGCGTGAGGACATCACCGAGATCTACGCCGGCGATATCTGCGCGGCAGTGGGTTTGAAGGAATTGAAGACTGGTGACACGCTGTGCTCGCCGAATGCGCCCGTTGCGCTGAGCGCCATCACCTTCCCGGAGCCGGTCATCTCGGTCGCGATCGAGCCGAAGACCAAGGGCGACCAGGAGAAGATGGGCATCGCGCTGGCGCGGCTGTCCGATGAGGATCCCACCTTCAAGGTGCGGACCGATGTCGACTCGGGCCAGACCATCATCAGCGGCATGGGTGAGCTTCACCTCGAGATTCTCGTGGATCGCATGAAGCGCGAGCACAAGGTCGAGGCGAACGTGGGTGAGCCCAAGGTGGCCTTCCGCGAGACCATCCGCAAGATCGCCGAGGCTGAAGGCAAGTACATCCGGCAGACGGGTGGTTCGGGCAACTACGGGCACGTCAAGATCCGCGTCGAGCCGAACGATCCCGGCAAGGGCTTCGAGTTCGTCGACGAGATTCGCGGTGGCGTGGTGCCGAAGGAATACATCAAGCCGACCGAGCAGGGCATCCGCGAGGCGCTGCACAACGGTATCCTCGCCGGTTACGAGATGGTCGACTTCAAGGCCGTGCTGTATGACGGCAGCTACCACGATGTCGACTCGAACGAAATGGCGTTCAAGATTGCCGGCTCGATGGCCTACAAGGAAGCGGCCCGCAAGGCGAGCCCGGTGCTGCTCGAGCCCGTAATGGCGGTCGAAGTGACGGTGCCCGAAGAGCACATGGGCACCATCATCGGCGACATCAATTCGCGTCGCGGCCGGATCGAGGGCATGGAGCACTCTGGCGGCTCGCAGGTAATCAAGGCGATGGTGCCGCTGAAGGAGATGTTCGGCTACGTGAACGACATTCGCTCGTCCACCCAGGGCCGTGCCTCCTACAGCATGCAGTTCGCCCGCTATGAAGAGGCGCCGCGCATGATCTCGGAAGAGATCATTGGCCGCAACCAAGGCAAGTAAACAGCCGTAGCAGTGACAAGATCGCGTGGGCGACCACGCCGTGACAGAACGGGAAGTTCAGGAGAAGGACGATGGCGAAGGAGAAGTTTGACCGGTCGAAGCCGCACGTGAATGTGGGAACGATTGGTCACATTGATCACGGCAAGACGACGTTGACGGCGGCGATCACGAAGGTGTTGTCGAAGCACAACCCGAA
>NZ_JBMGJV010000022.1:0-71244 GCF_051025295.1 Candidatus Dedyshia acidiphila
ATCTGCCGCGCTTCCGCGATCTGCTGGGCGACGGCAGCTCGTGGGGGCTCACCATCGCCTACGCTGAGCAGCCGCGGCCGGAAGGCCTTGCACAGGCCTTTCTGATCGGCGAAAGCTTCGCCGCTGGCGAGCCCTGCGCCCTCGTGCTCGGCGACAACATCTTCTATGGGCATGATCTTGCAGCGCTGGTCCAGTCCGCGGCCCGCATCACCGACGGCGCTGTCGTGTTTGCCTACCCCGTGCAGAATCCCGAGAGCTATGGTGTGGTCGAGTTCGACAGCCGAGGGCAGGCGATCAGCCTCGAAGAAAAGCCTGCCAAACCAAAGTCGCGCTATGCGGTGACGGGGCTTTACTTCTACGACGCGCAGGTGGTTGAGTACGCGAAGACCCTGCGCCCCTCCCCGCGCGGCGAGCTCGAGATCACGGACCTGAACCGCATGTACCTCGAGCGGGGCAAGCTCAAGGTCCAGTCCTTTGGGCGCGGCATGGCCTGGCTCGATACGGGCACGCACGACTCGATGCTCGACGCCTCCCTGTTTATTGCCACGCTCGAGAAGCGACAGGGCCTGAAGATCGCCTGCCCGGAGGAGGTGGCCTATCGCATGGGCTACATCTCCGCCCAGCAACTCGAAGCGCTCGCCGTCCCGCTGATGAAAAGTGGCTATGGCGCGTACCTTCTTCAGATCCTCAACGAGACCGTCGCGCCTTTGAGCCTGGACTGAAACACTTAGGTGATTGACGGAACCCCGAAACGAAGCGAAGTATCATCGCGTATGGACCATTCGCGCACGCTTACGGAAGAGCTGGACGACCGGCCCATCGAGATGGGTACGGAGCAGCCGGGCGTGGACCTCTCCACTTACCGGAAAGTGCATCGTCCGATGGACCTGATCCGCCGGGCGCTGTGGGAGTGCGTGCAACTGCCGTTTCTGCCCATGCGTCCGCGTGGACTGAGTGCGGTCCGCGTCGCTCTGCTGCGTCTGTTCGGCGCGCGCATCGGCGCCAATGTGTTGATCTGCGGCGGCGTCCGCATCCACGTGCCGTGGAATCTCGAGATCGGTGACCATTCGGCCATCGGGGACAAGGCAGAGATCTACAATCTGGCTCCGGTGCGCATCGGCGACCACACCACCATCTCGCAGCACACGTATCTTTGCGCATCCAGCCACGATTACACCCGTTCGGACTTTCCGCTCTACTCGCTCCCGATCACGATCGGTGCGCAGGCCTGGGTTGCGGCTGGCGTTTTTGTCGCGCCGGGTGTGACAATTGGCGAGGGAAGCGTCGTCGGTGCCCGTTCCGTGGTGCTGCGCGATGTGCCGCCGTGGACGGTGGCTGCGGGCCATCCCTGCAAGATCATCAAGCCGCGCGAGGTGCGCCGCGGCGACCATCCTGGCGCCTGAGCAGCAGCCCGGCGTCCGTGACGCCTCTGGCTCGCTGCGTGTTCTGCTGGTCGGCAACTACGAGCCCGACCGTCAGGAGAGCATGCAGCACTATGCGCGCATGCTCGTCGAAGGCCTTCGCGAACGTGGCCACCGTGTCACCCTGATCCAGCCTCCCGCCCGGCTCGGCCATGTCCGTGGCCTTGGGTCCATGACCGCCAAGTGGCTCGGCTACGTCGACAAGTTCCTCCTGTTCCGCGAACCGCTGCGGCGCACAGCAACTCAAGCCGATGTGGTTCACATCTGCGACCACTCGAATGCCATGTACGTGCCGCTGCTCTCGCACAGGCCGCATGTCGTCACCTGTCACGACCTCCTGGCCGTCCGCAGTGCGCTCGGTCACTTCACTCCCAATCCTGTCGGCTTCAGCGGGCGCCTGTTCCAGAGGCTCATCGCGCGCGGACTGCGCAAGGCAGGCGAGATCGCCTGTGTCTCCGACAAGACGCGGGACGACCTGGAGCAGCACCTCGCCATCCCTGCGGAGCGGCTGCACGTCGTGCCGAATGCGCTGCACTGGCCGTATCAGCCCATGGCGCAGGCAGAACGTGAACCGCTGGTGCGCGCGCTCGGAATCGAGCCCGGCACACGCTATCTTCTGCACGTCGGTGCCGGTCACTGGTACAAGAACCGGACAGCCGCGCTCGCGCTCGCTGCCGCGCTGCGTGGTCAGCCGGGGTACGCGGACCTGCAGGTCGTGTTCGCGGGCGGCCTCAGCAGTGAGCTGCACGCATCCGCGCCAGGACTGGAACTCGGGGCTGCGCTGCGCCACATCGCCGCGCCCACAAATCAGCAGCTGCAGGCGCTCTACAGCGGTGCGCTTGCGCTGCTCTTTCCTTCACTTGAGGAGGGCTTCGGCTGGCCCATCCTCGAAGCGCAGGCCTGCGGCTCTCCGGTCGTCATCGCGGATCGCCGGCCCATGCGCGACATTGCCGGCGGGGCAGCCATCCTGATCGATCCCGCCGATCCGGAGAACGCGGCGGCACACATCGCCTCGGCACTCCTTTCGCGCGATATGCTGGTCGAGCGCGGATTCGAGAATGCCGCCCTGTACACGCGTGACCGCATGCTCGACGGCTATGAACAGCTCTATCGCAGCGTGATGCAGGCGCGCAGCGTGCGGCAGGTGCCGCGCGTGTCACCCCACCGATAAGGCTGCCGCAAGAGGCTTCACGCACCCGCCAAGCTATACTTGGAGAGCTTCGGCACGCTCCCCCGTGCGAGTCACGTTGGATGCGGCCGTCACCCGAGCAGGAGACGTTACGTGACGACAAAGCCGGTCTCAATTGCAATTGTGGGTTCAGGCTATGTGGGCCTGGTTGCGGCGGTGTGCTTCGCCGAGATTGGCCACTCAGTCATCTGCGTCGACAACGATGAGCAGAAGGTCGCCATGCTGCGCGATGGCGGCGTTCCGATCCACGAAGATTTCCTGCCCGAACTGCTGGCGCGCCACCGCAACCAGCGGCTCCAGTTCACGACGGACCTGCAGGCGGCCACACAAACGGCGCAGGCGATCTTTATCGCAGTGGGCACGCCGCAGTCCGACACTGGCAACGCCGACCTGTCCTATGTCGACGCTGTCGCGACGCAGATTGCGCGCTCCATCGGCACTTACAAGGTCATCGTCGAGAAGAGCACCGTGCCCGTGTATACGAATGAATGGGTACGCCGCGTGGTCGAGCGCAATGGCGTCTCGAGCTCGAACTTCGACGTCGCGTCGAACCCCGAGTTTCTGCGCGAAGGCACCGCGGTCGTCGACTTCCTCCATCCGGATCGCATCGTGGTTGGCGCCGACAGCGACCAGGCCGCCAACCTGCTGAAGGCCATTTACGCGCCGCTTACCAGCGGTGACTACTACCGCAGCGACAATGCCATCATCGGCCAGCGCACTATCTCCGATCCGCCCCCGCTCCTGCTGACCTCAACCAAAGCAGCGGAGCTGATCAAGCACGCCTCGAATGCCTTCCTCGCGATGAAGATCTCTTTCATCAATGCGGTCGCGAACGTGTGCGAAGCCGCGGACGCGAATGTGGAAGAGGTGGCTCGCGGCATGGGGCTCGACAGCCGCATCGGAAGCCGGTTTCTGCGCGCCGGCATCGGGTACGGTGGCTCCTGCTTTCCGAAGGATGTGGCGGCATTCCGCTATGTGGCGGAGCAGCTCAGCGTGGACTTTGGCATCCTTACCGAGGTCGAAAAGATCAACGAGCAGCAGAAGCGGCGCTTCTTCAACAAGGTGCGCTCTGCGTTGTGGACCTTCCGTGGCAAGCGGCTCGCCGTGCTCGGCCTCGCCTTCAAGGGTGGCACCGACGATGTGCGCGAGTCGCCCGCATTCGACATCATCCGCATGCTGCTGGCCGAGGGCTGCACTGTGGTCGCGTACGATCCGGCAGCGATGGAGCGCGCCAAGCAGGAGCTGTCGCCCGGACCGGCCATGCAGTATGTGGACGATCCATACCTCGCCGCGAAGGAAGCCGACGCGCTGCTGATCCTCAGCGACTGGCCCGAGTTCGGCGAGCTCGATCTCAAGCAGTTGCACAAGGCCTTGCGCTACCCAATCGTGATTGATGGCCGCAATCTCTATGAGCCGCAGGAGATGCTCGATCTCGGGTTCACGTATCTCAGCGTGGGCCGGCCGGCGATGTATCCAGCACGCGAGACAGCGGGCGTGCGGCGTCTGCCCTGAGATCGGTCTCCTGAGATCGGTCGCGGGAAATATGTCCCGGGAGATCTGGCCTGGTCGCGCCGATCGCGAGCGCCTGCCGACTCGCGCGGCACGCACACAAAGGAGCAACGCACGTTGAAGCAGATGCGCATTCTTGTCACTGGCGCCGCCGGCTTTCTCGGCTCACACCTTGTCGATCGCCTTCTTGCCGAAGGCCACAGCGTGCTCGGGCTTGACAATCTCGCCACGGGCCGACTCTCCAATCTCGAGCACCTGGAGCGCGAGCCGCGCTTCTCGCTGCAGGAGATCGACATCTGCCAGCCGTTCGACCCCGGACAGGTAGACGCGGTCTACAACATGGCGTCACCGGCGAGCCCGGCGGACTACATGCGGCTCGGCCTGGAGACGCTGCGCGTCGGCTCCTACGGTGTGTTTCACACGCTTGAGATCGCCAGGCGCTACAACGCCGCCTACCTGCATGCCTCTACGTCCGAGTGCTATGGCGACCCCGAGGTGCATCCCCAGGTGGAGAGCTACTGGGGCAACGTGAACCCCATCGGTCCACGCTCCGTGTACGACGAGGCCAAGCGCTTCGCCGAAGCTACGGTGATGGCCTACCACCGCTATCGCAAGGTGAACACGCACCTCGTGCGCATCTTCAACACGTACGGTCCGCGCCTGCAGCCGAACGACGGCCGCGTGATCTCGAACTTCATGATGCAGGGGCTCCGTGGCGAAGAACTCACGATCTACGGTGATGGTTTACAGACGCGGTCGTTTTGCTTCGTCAGCGATCTGATCGATGGCATCGTGCGGCTGGCAGCCAGCGATGCGCATGAGCCAGTGAATGTTGGCAACCCCGATGAGTGGACGATTGCGGATTGCGCCCGCGAGGTGCTGGCCGTCACGGGTTCGAAGAGCCAGGTACGCTCCCTGCCGCTGCCCATCGACGATCCCACGCGCCGCCGTCCCGACATCACGCGTGCGCGCACGCTGCTTGGCTGGGAGCCGCGCGTGAAGCTGCGGCAGGGACTCGAACTGTGCCTGCCCTACTTCCGCGATGCTGTCGCAGCCGGCGCCACTGCGCAGGAGCAGGTCGTAGCGCCCGGATTCTGACGGACCTTACGCCTTCAGCGCGCGGCGTCGCTCTGCCTCCTCGAACCACCCGCGCCGCAGCGCGTCTGGAGGCACACTCGACAGATACGGTTTGATGTCGAGGATCGGCGTGCCATCAAGCATGTCCACACCGCGCACGAACAGCTCCGTCCCGTCGCGGTGCAGCAGTTCGACCACCGTGAGCCCGATCGGGTTCGGTCGATACGGCGAGCGCGTCGCGAACACTCCGTGCGGGCGATCGTCTGTTGGCGGCGTGCCGCTCATCTCCACCGTTTGTGAGCGATCAAACATCCAGAGCACAAAGAGATGCGAGAAGCCCTCAATGTCGAGCAGCCCCTCTTCGAACTCACGCAGGATCTTCAGCACACCCTCTGCGCGGTGTTGCGTGCCGGACCCGCGCGGCACGTCGCTGGTCTCGCGATACGGGCTGGTCACAAAGCCGATCGGGCGTGGCGTGAACATCTTTGGCTGCCTCCTTCATGCGGCGATCGCAAGCAGCGCGCCTGATTTGACGCGCCGTGCTGCCGCCGATAGCCTAATGGAAGTGCTGCTCATCCACACCCCGGCCGCTGCCTGTTGTCCCTGTTGTTGCGCGCGGCTGCGCGGGTGGACACCGATGAGCGACTGAGTACAAAGACACTCCAACTCTCAGCCAATCGGAAGCCCCGCTGCAGCGATCCTGCCAGCGGGGCTTTTTCCGTTTACACCCAGTTTTTACCCGAGGACCCGATTCATGACCGAGCAGACCCAGGCAACCCCCCCCGCCCCCAAAGAGACGAAGGCTCAGAGGTCGGAGCGGCTGAAACTCGAAACGAATCCATGGCAGGCGTTCGATCAGGTGCGCCGCTTCGCCGCCGAGGGCCGTGGAAGCGTGCTGCCGGAGTGGGCCAGCCTCTACTTCAAATGGTGGGGCATTTACACGCAGGGGGACGGCGCGGGCGCGCTTGGCGGCGTGGGTGGTGAGGGCAAGGCGACGGAGTATTTCATGCTGCGCATCGCCATCTCGAACGGGCTGCTCACCTCGCGCCAGCTCGCGACCATCGCGGACATCGCGCGCAGGCATGGCCGCAATCTCGCCGACATCACTGTACGGCAGGCCATTCAACTCCACTGGCTGACCATCGAGAGCATTCCGGAGATCATCGAGCGTCTCGATGCCGTCGGACTCTCGCCGCGCGGCGCCTGTGGCGATGTGGTCCGCAATGTGACCGGCTGCCCGCTGGCTGGACTCGCCGCAGACGAGGCATTCGATGCATCCCGGGTCGCGTTGGCTATCGCGCACGAACTCGGGGGGAACGACGAGTTCTACAACCTGCCCCGTAAGTTCAAGATCTCGGTCACGGGTTGCAGCCAGTGGTGCTCCTATCCGGAGATCAACGACGTTGGCCTCACACCCGCTCGCCGCGATGGTGAGCTGGGCTTCTCGCTGCGCGTGGGCGGCGGTCTCTCCGCCGATCCGCACCTTGGCGTGCGTCTCGACGCATTCGTGCGTCAGGAGCAAGCGGTTGAGGTGGTGCGTGCCGTAACCGGCATCTTCCGCGAGCAGCAGGGATTGCGTGAGAGCCGCGATCGGGCCCGGCTGAAGCACCTGTTCCTGCGCGAGGGCTGGACCGCGGAGCGGTTTCGTAACGAGCTGCAGTCACGGTTACCGTTTGCCCTGCTACCTGCTGGCGAAGAGATCGCTCCGTTAGACACCTTCCGCGATCACGTCGGCGTGCATCGCCAGCGGCAGGCCGCGACGTACTACGTGGGCGCTGCGGTGCTGCGCGGTCGACTGACGGGCGATCAACTTGCGGCAGCAGCCGAGTTGGCCGAGCGTCTTGGCTCCGGCGAGCTGCGCACGACGGTGACGCAGAACCTGCTCTTCGTCAACGTGCCGCAGAAGAATGTCGACCTGCTGGTTCGCGAACTGGCGGCCATCGATCTCCGCGTCGAGGGCTCGCCCTTCTGGCGCGGCGCCGTCGCCTGCACGGGCACGGAGTTCTGCAAGCTCGCTATTACGGAGACGAAGGGCTTTGCGCGCTGGCTGGTCGATGAGATGGAGGCACGTCTGCCCGAGTTCGATCAACAGCTCAAGCTCCACGTCACCGGCTGCCCCAACAGTTGCGGCCAGCACTGGGTCGCGGATGTCGGAATTGAGGGCAAGAAGATCAAGCATGACGGCGCGCTCGTCGATGCCTACTACTTCTGCGTCGGTGGGGCGGCCGGCGGTGACGCATCGCTGGCGCGACCCGTCGGGTATCGCTGTCCGGCCACCCTGGTGCCCGATGCATTGGAGCGGCTGCTGCGCCACTACCTCGACGCACGCAATACAGGCGAGCCATTGCGCGCCTACCTGCAGCGTCACAGCAACGATCACCTACGCGCACTGCTCGCCGGCGAAGCGACGGTTGCGGTCGAGCGCGATCAGCCCACGGGCCGTGTGCCCCATGGAGTCAGCGAATGAATTCTCCTCTGCTCCCCGTCTTCGTGAAGCTTGAAGGACGCCCCTGCCTCGTGGTCGGGGCTGGTGTCGTCGCCCAACAGAAGATCGCCAGCCTGGTCGAGTGCGGCGCAAAAGTCACCGTGGTTGCGCCAGAAGCACGCGAGGAGGTTCGCGCTCTCGCGCATCAGCAGAAGATCCACTGGCTCGAGCGCACCTACCTGCACGAGGACATCGCTGGTCAGCACCTGGTCATCGCGGCGACCAGCGATGTCGAGGTGAACCACCAGGCCTACCGCGATGCGGTTGAGGCTGGTGTGCTCGCAAACGCGGTCGACGATCCGCCGTTCTGCGATTTCTACTTCGGCTCCGTCGTGCGCCGCGGTCCATTGCAGATCGGCATCTCGACCGCGGGTGAGAGTCCGGCGCTTGCGCAGCGCTTGCGACAGCAGCTCGAGTCTATGCTCGACGATGCAGTCGGTCCCTGGCTTGAGCGGCTTGGCGCCCTGAGACGTCAGGTGCTTGCCGCAAGGCCTGCAGGCGAATCGCGGAACCACCTGCTGCGCACGCTCGCCAGCCGTGAGGTGTGCGATGCCGCGTCTTGCCCATCGCGTCAGATGGCTCTGAACTCGAGCCACCATGAGGGCGCCTCCTGGTGGCTCACCTAGTCCATCGCTGCGGCCTGCAAAGGCTATGCCTGCGTGACCATCTGCGACTCGTGCCGGCATCCTATCTGAACGACCGCTCGACCGCCCACGTTCCCTTGGAAGACCGCGTGCGGCTCACCCAGCGGGCCAGAAACCGTTTACAGTGGTGGGCGTCCGGAGGAAGCCTTGCCCCTGTTCAAAGTGTCGGCCATCTGCTCGCTCGCCCTCGTCGCCACATCCGTCGCCATGTCGCAACAGCCCGCATCGACGCCGTTTTTCGATCCATCGCTGCCCGTCGAGCAGCGCGTCGACGACCTCGTGAAGCGCATGACGGTTGAAGAAAAGGCATCGCAGATGCGCCACGAAGCGCCCGCGATTCCGCGACTCGGCATCCCGGCGTACGACTGGTGGAGTGAAGGGCTGCACGGCATCGCGCGCTCCGGCTACGCGACGGTCTTTCCGCAGGCGATCGGGCTCGCCGCCACCTGGGACCCAGCCATGCTGCACCGCGTCGCCAGCGTGATCGCGGATGAGGCGCGCGCCAAGAACGTCGACGCGCTGAAGCACGACAACCATTCCATCTTCTTCGGCCTCACCATCTGGTCGCCGAACATCAACATCTTCCGCGACCCGCGCTGGGGGCGTGGCCAGGAGACTTACGGCGAAGATCCGTACCTGACCTCGAAGCTGGGCGTTGCCTTCGTGCGCGGCCTGCAAGGCACCGAGCCCAGATACTACGAGACCATCGCGACGCCCAAGCACTACGCGGTGCACAGTGGGCCGGAGTCGGAACGGCATCGCTTCAATGTCAATCCGTCGCCCTTCGATCTTGAGGACACGTACCTGCCGGCCTTTCGCGCCACCATCACGGAGGCGAAGGCCGACTCGATCATGTGCGCTTACAACGCGATCGACGGCTCACCAGCGTGCGCAAGCCCGCTGCTGCTGAAACAGAAGCTGCGGGGAGCATGGAAGTTCGACGGCTTTGTGACATCCGACTGCGGCGCGATCGGCGACTTCTACAGCAAGAGCGGGCATCACTTCAGCCCGGATGCCGCGCATGCCAGCGCCGCGGCGGTGCTGGCGGGAACAGATACCAGTTGCGGTGACGAATACGACGCGCTGCCCCAGGCCGTCAAGCAGGGACTGCTGCCGGAGAGCGCCCTCGACACGGCGATCAGGCGCCTGTTCACCGCACGCATCAAGCTCGGCCTCTTCGATCCGCCGGCGCAAGTGGACTACGCACGCCTGCCGTACTCGCACGTGGATTCGCAGGAGCACCGCGACTACGCACGCGAGGTTGCCAACCGTGCCATGGTGCTGCTGAAGAACGACAAAGACACTCTGCCGCTGCACGATGTGCGCACCCTCGCCGTCGTCGGCCCGAATGCAGAGTCGCTCATCGCGCTCGAAGGCAATTACAACGCGATCCCCTCGCATCCAGTGCTGCCCGTCGATGGCATCGCGAAGCAGTTCTCAAGTGCGCATGTGCTGTACGCCCAAGGCTCGCCGCATGCGGAGGGGATTTCGCTTCCGATTCCGCGCACTGCTCTCAAGCTGAAGGGCGAGTACTTTGCGAGCCGGGATTTCACGGGTCAGCCTGTGCTCACGCGCGATGACAAGGCGGTCGACTTCGACTGGGACGCCGCGCCACCCGCGGATGGTGTGCCTGCCAATGCCTTCAGCGTGCGCTGGAGCGGCACGTTTACTCCGCCGGCGCCCGGCGACTACACGCTCAGCGTGAACATCGGCGATTGCTACCCCTGCCATGATCGCGAGCAGTACACGCTTTCGCTTGACGGCAAGCAGGTTTCGAACCTCGACACAGGGCAGGCGAAAGAGTCTCGCCCGCACACCAGCCCCGGCGTCGTTATGCACTTCGCCGACACGCAGCCCCACACGCTCGAACTGCGCTACAGCCACGAGTCGCCGCTCTTCGGCGCCGGTATCTCACTGCGCTGGACGCCACCCCTTGCTGCCCTGCGTGACGAGGCAGTCGCAGCAGCGCGCCAGGCTGACGTGGTGCTCGCATTCGTCGGGCTGACGGCGGAGCTCGAAGGCGAGGAGATGCCCGTGCACATCCCCGGCTTCTCGGGTGGCGATCGCACGGACATCGCGCTGCCCGCGGCGCAACAGCAGATGCTCGAAGCAGTAGCCGCAACGGGCAAGCCGGTCGTGGTAGTCCTGCTCAATGGCAGCGCGCTCGCGATTCCATGGGCCAAGGAGCATGCAGCCGCCATCCTTGAAGCGTGGTATCCCGGCGAAGAGGGCGGAGCCGCGATTGCCGAGACGCTCGCCGGCAAGAACAATCCCGCAGGGCGCCTGCCGGTCACCTTCTACTCGTCCGTCGATCAGCTTCCCGCCTTCGACAACTACAGCATGCAGAACCGCACATATCGCTACTTCACGGGCAAACCGCTGTGGGGCTTCGGCTACGGACTCAGCTACACGAAGTTTGCTTACGAGGGACTGAAGCTGGAGCAGCCAAACGTGCAGGCTGGCGCATCCGTGCGCGCCAGCGTGACGGTTCGCAACACGGGCAGCCGCGATGGCGAAGAGGTCGCGCAGCTCTACCTGGCGCGGCCCGGCGCGCAGGGGAACCCCGTTCTACGCGGCCTCAACCGCATTCATCTCGCCGCGGGCGAGAGCCGCCTCGTCTCCTTCGAACTCAGTCCGCGCGATCTCAGCTCCGTGGATGCCCAAGGCAAGCGGAGCGTAGGGCCCGGCGTGTACTCGTTGATGGTCGGCGGAGCTCAGCCTGCGGAGTCGGATCACGTCACCGCTGCGGTAACAATCACCGGATCGGCGCCGCTACCCGAGTAGTCAGCGGACCAGCACCCCGGCGGACTCGATCGTGAGGCCGCCGGAGAGGGTCTCCACCACCGGCAGTCCCGGTGTGCCGGTCAACCATTCGAGCCTGCCCCCGCGCAGGAGCACCGTGTCCTCCACCTTGCCCCCGGCGACGGAGGGGTTCCAGGCAAATGCCTGCCGGTCCAGCACGCACTCCGTGCCTTGCGGCGTCGCGATCCACTCGCGCTCGCCATAGCCCGTCGCGCCGCCCTGGTGATGTTGCTGTTCTTCGCCCGGATGGCCATGCTCGGCATATGCCGCAGCAGCTGTGGCAAATAAGTCCCGCGATACCGCACCCTCGCGAGTCGCCGCCAGCAGGCGCGCATTCACCTCTGCCGCCACCCCGAACGCATCCGCCAACGACTGCGGCAGCGGCCCGAAGTGGACGAACCGCGTGATGGAGATGCACAGCCCCCATCTGCGTGTGCACAGGTTCAGCATTCCGTAACGACTGAGCGTGCGGTTCTGCGCGACAGCATGCTTGTAGTTCAGGATGCGCTCATCGACCGCCATAAGCAGAACCGTAGGTTCGATCCCGCGCTCGATCAGCGGAGCTGACACTCGCGCGGTCATCGTGCGTTCGGTCGCCCCGGGTGCGAGCGACAGCAGCACTTCGGCGATCACATCGGCGGTCGCGCGCCCGAGCCAGCGGTAGCGCTCAATCTCGTTCTCACTGAGCGCGGCACGCAGCGTCTGCATCAGCGCAGCACCCTCCGGCTCCTGGTCAGAGAGGACGCGCCCTGCTCCCGCAAGCCTCACCACCTCGCGCGGTAGCTCATCCGAGTGCCAGGTGTACGTCGCGGCAGTGAACGGAAGCCCAAAGAAATCCTCTTCGGCAAGGCGGCGTGCCTCGTTGTTCGGTGCCAGGTAGAAGGATTCGCCGTCTGCGGGGACCAGCATCGTTGCGATGCCGAGAGGTGAGGGCAGCAGCACCCGCTTACCCACCCGTCCCGCGGTCAGCCACGTCAGGTTCTCCGTGCGTTGCAAACGGATGGCCGCTGCGCCTGCTGCCTTCAGTGCAGCGGTCAGCCGATCGGTCTTGCTCGCGATCTCCTGGAGCACCGACTCGTTCGACTGCTCGAGGTCGCTCTGTTGCTCAGCCATGGCTCACCTCTGCCAGTTGTTGGAATACGTGTCGCAGTGACGGGTACAGAAGCCGGTATGCGTCGTACTGCCGCGCCAGCAGCGCAGTTGCCGCCGGTTCGGGCGCGATCTGCTCAGCCACCGTTACCGCCTTATCGCACGCGGCTTCCACGCTCGGCCACACGCCGGCTCCCACGCCGGCCAGCAGCGCCGCGCCGAACGCCGCGCCCTCCTCGGCCGCCACGCGCTGAATCGGCTGTCCGTACACATCGGCCTGGATCTGCCGCCACACCGGCGACTGCCCGCCGCCACCACCCAGCCGGATACTCTGCGCGGGCACGCCGATCTCCGCAAAGATCGTGAGCGTGTCCTTCAGGCTGTACGCCACGCCTTCCATGATCGCGCGCACGATGTGCGCACGCGTGTGCGATGGCGTGATGCCGACCAGCGCACCGCGCGCACTCGGGTCGAGGTGCGGCGTGCGCTCGCCCATCAGGTACGGCGCCCACAGCAGGCCTTCGGCGCCGGCCGGTATCTTCCCGGCCTCGCCGCCCAGGCGAGTGTAGATCTGCGGATCGGCCGCATCGGCAAAGGTGTCACGAAACCATCGCAGTGACAAACCTGCCGCCTGGGTCACGCCCATCACATGCCAGCGCCCCGGAATCGCGTGGCAGAAGGTATGCAGCCGGCCGTGCGGATCGAGCAGCGGACGATCGGTCGCGGCGAACACCACGCCCGACGTGCCGATGGTTGCGCTCACATCGCCGGGCCTCACAATCCCCATGCCCAGCGCGCCTGCCGCCTGATCACCGGCGCCGGCCACTACGGGCGTGCCCACACGCAGGCCAGTCTCCGCCGCAGCCTCGGCAGTGATCGTGCCGGCAACATCCTGACACTCGAACAAGGGCGGGACGAGGCTCTCCGGCATCTCAACCGCTGCGAGCATCTCGCGCGACCAGCGGCGATGTGCCACATCGAGCAGCAGCGTGCCCGACGCGTCCGCCACGTCCATGCCGTGTTCGCCGGTCAATCGCAGCCGCACATAATCCTTGGGCAGGAGGAAGCGGCGCACGCGCTGCCACAGCTTGGGCTCATGCGTGCGCACCCACAGCAGCTTGGTCAGCGTGAAGTTGGTCAGTGCCGGGTTCGACGTCAGCTCGATCAGCCGCTCTGCCCCGACGTGCTCCGTCAGCCACGCTGCTTCGTCCGCGGTCCGCTGATCGCACCAGATCAGCGCAGGCCGCAGCACGCGATCCTGCTCATCCAGCAGCACAGCGCCATGCATCTGCCCGCTCAACCCAACGGCGGCAATCGTATCTGCGGTTGTTTTCGTTTCGCGGAGGAGCTGCCCGATGGCGGCAACAGCGGCACGCCACCAGTCATCGGCATCCTGCTCGGCCCAGCCCGGCCGCGGCGAGCGGAAGGCCGCATGCTCGGCTACAGCGGAGCCCCGCACGCGCCCCGATTCATCGACCAGCAGGGCACGCGTGCCCCCGGTGCCTACATCAATCCCGATCAGCATCACGCTCCCTGTATATACCGGGAGGCGGCGGCTGGTCGCGGGGGCCTAGTTGCAGCCGCAGGAGGCGCGCAGGATCAGCTCGGTCGGCAGCACGATGCGCCGCTCGGGAGCCGCCGTGCTCGGTGTGCGGCCGATCAGGTCGAACAGCATGGCTGCGGCGCTGCGGCCCATCTCGTGCGCAGGCTGTCGAACTACCGTGAGCGGCACTTCGAGCAGCGGCGCCAGCTCCAGGTCGTCGAATCCGGCGAGCGCGAGGTCCGTCGGCATGCGCAGTTGCAGGCGGCGGATCGCCTGCAGCGCAAAGACGCTGGCGCCGTTGCTCAGTGTGAACAGCGCCGTAGGCGGCTCGGGTTCAGACATCAGCTTCTTGAGCAGTGCTTCAGTGGCATCGAGTGTGGTCAGATTCGCCCACAACTGCGGCTTCAGCCCCGCATCGCGCATCGCCTGTCGATAGCCCTGCATGCGCTGCTTCACCGTGAACACCTTGCCGTCGTAGCCGATGCAGGCGATGCGGCGGTGACCATGGCCGATCAGGTGGCGGACTGCTTCTTCCGCGCCTCCCGCATTTTCGACGATCACCGCGCCGCCTTCGACGCCGTCCAGCACGCGGTCGAGCGTGACGATCGGGATGTCGGATTGCTGCAGTCTGCGCAGCCGGTCATCGAGCGTGACGTGGGAGGGCACGATCACCATGCCGGCGATCTGCCGCGCTGCCATCATTTCGAGCTCGTCGGACTCGGTCTCGGCACTGCGTTGCGAGCTCACGATCAGCGTCATGTAGCCGCGCCGGGCAGCCACCTCCTGCACCGCGTGGGCGCAGGTCGCAAAAAAGGAGTCGGTCAGGTCCGGCACCACCAGGCCGATGGTGTGTGCGCGCTGGCCCTTCAGCATGCGCGCCGCCTCGTTCGGTGTGTATCCCAGCCGGCGAATCGCCGCCCGCACGCGCTTTTCGGTGGGCGGGCTCACATAACTGCCCCCGTTAACCACGCGGGAGACGGTCATGATGGCCACCCCGGCCTCACGGGCTACGTCCGTGATTGTGGGTCCGGAACTTCGCCCCTTCAGCGGGTTGCGTTGGATCGGCACGGGTCTTCGATTCTCATGGGATCGTTCTCGCTGCAACGATTACGCTGGCATGAGCCTACCATCGCTTGTTCGAACGCGGATTGGCATCTTCGCTTTATCACGCCAGCAACCCGGTTGAGAATTCAAATGCGTTCAGCGTCGGACCAACCACGGGGAGGGGAGCGGCATCCCTGTTGTAAGTAGATGAACGCCGGGTTGAAGGAGCGCCAACCGCCACCCTTCGCCGGCTCTCGTTACTCACTCGTCAACAAAGTTGATAAAAATTGCCCCCAGCAAGCTACCTCCTGCACCAGCTCTGCATCGGAAGTGGTAGTTTGTCAGGAACCGTACATTTCCCGGATAGGTCCCCATGATGTCCCTCGGCTGTGATGAGTATCGCGACCTCCGCCTGCAGTATGAGGTCGCCAAGCGGCGTCTCTGGCGCTACACCCATCCACAGCGGGACCCGGTGCTCGGCCTCGCCGGAGTCACTCCCCATCAGCATCGCATCCAGACAGCCCGGGCCGACGAGTCCGAGCTCGAGCAGCGGCTCCGGGCGCATCAGGAATCCTGCACGGAGTGCCGCGGTGTCCTGCAGATGCCCGATCCCGGTCAATCGCTGGCCAGCTAGCGCGCGCTAAACGTTGCTCAGCTCACGCCACCAGTCCATACACACCAGTTGAAGTTGCGAGCCTGCCCGCCCACGCGTACCTTGGCGGGCAGACGGATCCTCACGATCCACTGCGCCTATATGACCTTCGCTCGCCGACTCTTCCCGAATTTCGCTCTACTCCTGCTCGTTCCTGCTGCCTTCGCGCAACTCGCCCCTACGCCGCCCATGGGCTGGAATAGCTGGGACGCGTATGGCACCACGGTGACAGAGCCTGCGGTCAAGGCCAACGCCGACTGGATGACCGATCATCTGCGCCAGCACGGCTGGCAGTACGTTGTCGTCGATATGGAGTGGTTCGTCGCTCATCCCAGGGCCGAGGGCAACGACCCCAAAGGCCAGGTGCGCCTCGATGCGTCTGGCCGCTACGTGCCGGATCTGGAGCGGTTCCCCTCTGCGGCGCAGGGGAAGGGCTTCACCCCGCTCGCGGCCTACGTGCACGCGAAGGGACTGAAGTTCGGCATTCACATCCTGCAGGGCATTCCCAGGCAGGCGGTGAAAGACAATCTGCCCATCGCCGGCTCGCAGTTCCATGCAGCCGATGCGGCTAACACCCAGGGCACGTGCTCCTGGAATCCCGACAACTACGATCTCAAGGACAACGCCGCCGGACAGGCCTACTATGACTCCCTCGCGCGCATGTACGCCGGCTGGGGCGTGGACCTGATCAAGGTGGATTGCATTGCGTCGCGCCCCTACAAGGGGACAGAGATCCGTATGCTCAGCGAGGCCCTCAAGAAGACTGGCCGGCCCATCGCGCTCAGCCTGTCGCCCGGCGCTGCGCCGCTCGACAAGGTCGAGGAGATGCGCAAGTACGCGCAGATGTGGCGCATCTCGGACGACATTTGGGATGAGTGGCACAGCGACGTTCACTACCCGCAGGGGCTGGGTGACCAGTTTCCCCGCGCCGCCGCGTGGGCGCCACTCGCCGTGCCCGGCCACTGGCCCGATGCGGATATGCTGCCGCTCGGCTATCTCGGCCCGGCGCCTGGCTGGGGCAAGGCCCGCATGACGAATTTGACGCCTGCCGAGCAGCGCACCTTTTTCACCCTCTGGTGCATGTTCCGCTCGCCCCTGATGATGGGCGGCGACCTGCCCCACAACGACGCCGCCACCACCGCGCTGCTGACCAACGACGAGGTGCTCGCGGTCGATCAGCACAGCCGCGACGCGCATCAGCAATTAGAGAGCGCAACCGCGCGGGTGTGGGTCTCGCGGCCGGAGCAGGGAAGCGACGCCAACATAGCGGTCTTCAACGTCTCCGGGCAGCCGCAGACGCTGAAGTACACATGGGCGCAACTCGGCCTGGGGCCGGGAGCGTATCGCATGCGCGATCTATGGATGCACCACGATCTGCCGGCGGCAGGCGCGCTCGAGGTGCGACTTGAGCCGCATGCCAGCGTGCTCTACCGTGTCACGTCTGCCAATTCGCGATAGCGCTCGACTGCGTCACGCGAGAGCGGGTCTCATCCAATTGTCCAGGCGCTCCGCGACTGGAAACGGGACGCCTGCTCGCGGTACTGTGGCTGGGGTCGGACGCTGGTTCGCTCCGGCTGGGCTGACTGTTCTCGCGCTGCCCTCATCTCTACTATGGAACATGCCGCTCCATAGAGTTGCAGCAGCCACATAGCTGCGACAGCCATGCTGTTTTGCCGCACCATTTCCCGGCCTCCGGGCCCGGTGTGTCCCAGGAAAGACAGAGACGATGACCCGGATGGAATTTCACATCTCGCGCGCCGCCCGTGACCGCTACCACGCAGACCAGACCCTGTTCTCCTACTCCGGCAACGTCATCTTCGCGGACGTGAAGGCCAGCCGTGAGCTGGCCCACCGCATCAACCAGGTGCGCGATGCCGAGCAGGCCGCCAACGGCCAGCCTATTGACCCGGAGCAGGCCATCCACCCCGGCGCGCTGTTCGCCATGGGGCTCATCGATGAGGCGAGTCATCTGCTCATTGAGCACTATCGCCGCACGCTCGCCCCACAGGTGCTGGCGGACGCGCTCCGCTGGTTTGGCGAGCGGCTCGGCGCCGAGCGCTTCGACCGGCTGCTCCTGCAATTTGTCGAGCAGTTTCCGGGCACCGCCGTCTTTCGCGGTGAAGAGACACCCGCAGAGTGGTTGACCGGATCGACCGACGGTGTCGCGCATCGCGAGATCGCGTTTGAAGAGCTGATGATGCTTTGGCTCGCGAACGCGAACACCGCCTTCGCAAAGTTCATCGAGCTGTTCGACGACGAGTCGCTCACCCAGCAGACGCCCTATCCGCGCGTCACCGGTAGCCTGCGCGAGTTCTTCGCGACCAAGCCGCCCATCGGCGACGAGCCCACCAACCTGATCGACATGCTCCGCGCGCCCGCGCTCGCCTCCCCTGACTCGCTCAGTGGGCAGCTTGCCTACATTCGCGACAAGTGGGGGCCCATCGTCGGCGAGGCCGCACTGCGCCGCCTGGTGCTCGCGATCGATGTGCTGCAGGAAGAGGACGTCGCCATCTGGATGCGCTTCCATCCGTCGGACGAGATGGCGCAACGCCGCGCCCGGCAGCGCTTCGGTCATGCTGGCGGCTTCGGCGGCCGCACCGATCTCCCGGACTTCGCCGTCATCCAGAACGAGTACGAGCGCTTCAGCCCGGACCAGGAGTGGATGCCCAGCACCGTGCTGATCGCGAAGAGCACCTATGTCTGGCTCGCGCAACTCAGCCGCCGCTACGGCCGTGCCATCGTGCGGCTCGACCAGATTCCCGACGAAGAGCTGCAGACGCTGGCCGCCCGTGGCATGAACTCGCTTTGGCTGATCGGGCTATGGGAGCGCAGCCGCGCGTCGAAGACGATCAAGCATCTCTGCGGCAAAGAGGACGCGGTCGCCTCCGCCTACTCGCTCTACGATTACCGCATCGCCGACGACCTCGGTGGCTACGACGCCTACCAGCGGCTGAAGGACCAGGCAGGCCGCTTCGGCATCCGCCTCGCCAGCGACATGGTGCCGAACCACATGGGCATCGACTCCACCTGGGTCATCGAACATCCCGAGTGGTTTCTCTCGCGCTACGACTCGCCCTACCCGGCGTACAGCTTCAACGGTCCTGACCTCTCCGGCGATGGCCGCGTCGAGATCAAGATCGAGGATCACTACTACGAGCAGTCCGACGCCGCAGTGGTCTTCCAGCGTCGCGATAAGTGGAGCGGCGATACGCGCTTCATCTACCACGGCAACGACGGCACCAGCTTCCCCTGGAACGACACCGCGCAGCTCGACTACCTGAACCCCGCCGTGCGCGAGCAGGTCATCCAGACCATCCTGCACGTCGCGCGCATGTTCCCGATCATCCGCTTCGACGCCGCGATGACACTCGCCAAGCGCCACATCCAGCGGCTGTGGTTCCCCGCGCCCGGCGCCGGCGGCGCGATTCCGTCACGCGCCGAATACGCCATGCCCACGCCCGAGTTCGACGCCCACATTCCAATCGAGTTCTGGCGCGAGGTCGTCGACCGCGTCGCCACCGAAGTCCCCGGCACGCTGCTGCTCGCCGAAGCCTTCTGGATGATGGAGGGCTACTTCGTCCGGACGCTCGGCATGCATCGTGTCTACAACAGCGCCTTTATGAACCTGCTGCGCGATGAGGACAATCAGCACTACCGCCAGTTGTTGAAGCAGACGATGGAGTTCGACCCCGGCATCATGAAGCGCTACGTCAACTTCATGAGCAATCCCGACGAGCGCACCGCCATCGATCAGTTCGGCACCGGTGACAAATACTTCGGCATCGCAACCCTGATGTCCACCCTGCCCGGACTGCCCATGTTCGGCCACGGCCAGGTGGAAGGCTTCACGGAAAAGTACGGCATGGAGTACCAGCGCCCCCGCTACGACGAGACGCCAAACCAGGGCCTGGTCGAACGCCACATGCGCGAGATTGCGCCATTGCTGCACACGCGCTGGCTGTTCGCGGAGAGCGACAACTTCCTGCTCTACGACTTCTGGAAAGAAGACGGCACGGTCGACGAGAGCGTCTACGCCTACTCGAATGCGCGCGGCGGCCAGCGTGCGCTCGTGCTCTACCACAATCGCTACGGCGAGACGCGCGGCACCATCCACCACTCCACCGGCTTCGTCGATAAGTCGAGTGGTGGCCTGCGCACGCGCACGCTGCAGGATGGCCTCGAGCTGTCGACCGATTCAAATGTGATCTTTGCCTTCCGCGATGTCAGCTGCGGCCTCGAATACCTGCGCCGCGCCTCCGACATCCACGAGCGCGGCTTCAGCTTCCACCTGCCTGCGTATCGCTATCACGTCTTTCTCAACTGGCGTGAGCTGCGCCCGGATGCCGAGCATCCGTGGGATCGCCTGCACGATCACCTGGGCGGCGCGGGCGTGCCCAACCTCGATGACGCGCTCGAAGATCTGCGCCTGCATCCGCTGCACGACGCTCTCCGTGCCACGCTCGATGCCGGCATCCTCGCTCACATCATCGAAGCGGCGGAGATGGAGGCCACCGGCGCGCTGGAGATACGTAACCGCGAGCGGCGCATGATCGAAGCCATCGCGCCGTTTGTCGATCGCGCCAACCGCTTCCAGCAGCTTGCCCGTCAACTCGATCGTGAGTACCGCAACGGCGTGCGGCCGCCGCGGCTCGAGCCGCGTGAGGAGATGGGGCTGCTCGTCGCCGCGCTGGCCCTGCCGCGGACCGAAGCACTCTTCCCCGATGGCTGGCCGAAGACCGCGCGCAAGATGCTGCCGTCGGACTCACCCGGCACCAGCGGCACCGCGGTCTGGGCGCCTCTGCTCGCGTGGACACTGCTGCGCGGACTCGACCTGCCCGACGCCGCCAGCTTTGATCGCCTGCGTCTGCGCAAGGCACTCGCACGAGCCTTCCAGGCGCTCGGCCTTACCGGCGAAGACGGCTGGCGCGCCGCTGCCCGCGTGCGCTTCCTGCTCTACCGGCGCGCACCGGAAGCGCTGGACCTCACGCGCGAGGACTGGCAGGATCCCGACGTCCTGTGGCTGACCGGCAGCAATGTCTCGGACGGCATCCGCTACCTCAATCAGGAGAGCCACGAAGAGATGCTGTGGTGGATCCAGATCCCGGCGCTGATTGCCGCACCGCCACGCGAGCAGAAGACCGCCGCGCGCGACAGCTCTGTGACCATCCAGCGTGCCACCGCGGCAGCACGCGCTGCCGGCTTCCAGTTGGAGCGGCTGCTCACTCATCCCGTGTCCGCTGCGTCGGTCAGCAACGGCGCGAACGCGCGTCCCACCCCGAAGAAGTCGGGAGCCCCCGGCTCCGCTGGAAAGCGAACGGGCGCACCGGTGAATGCGAAATCGCCTGCCAAAAGCACTTCCGGAATCAAGAGCACTGCCGGAGCCAAAAGCACTTCCGGGGCGAAGAGCACTCCGGGAGCGAAGAGCACTTCAGCAGATAAGCAGCCGAAGTCGCAAGGACGGAAGCACCCCAAGGGCAAGCCAAAGAAGCGCGACTGAGCGCACGTGAAACGGGCAGGCCCATGCGGACCTGCCCCGTTCCGCCTTGACGGGGCTGCTGTTCAGTGCCCGGCCTTGTTGTAATAGAAGCGCTCGTGCACGATCTGTCCGTTCTTCCAGCGGCGCACTGCCACCTGGTTCATCTTCACCCGCATGCCGCCCTTGAACGTCAGGTCGTACTCCCACTCGGAGAACGTGACATCGCCATTCACGGCGCTGGCCGTGCACGCACCGCCGTTCCACGATTCCACCGACGAGAAGAACGCCTCCTCCGCCTTACGATTCGTGTCCTTGCCCGCGCGCGGCTCGTCAGAATTCTCCTGCATCACGACGTCGTCGGCGTAGTACTTTTCAAACGCCTGCATGGCCGTGCCATTCAGCACTGCCTGATTCACCTGCTCGTCCGCCTGCTGCACACTGCTCTCGTTCGCCACTGCGCTCATAGTTCTCTCCTCGGCCGCATCTCTGCCGCCCACTACTCGATGCGCCGCGTGCACGCGTGACTCATGAAAATCAACGAAGTCATCGCTCAACAAGCCTCTGACCTCTGGAAAGCCGCTGGCATCGCCTCAACTTTTCACGCCGCATCCGGCTCTCCCGCGCTCTAATCAGCCATGTCGTCCATCCTCACGCTGAACAGCGGCTCTTCTTCGCTGAAGCTGGGCCTCTACCAGGCTGTGTCCCCCGACGCTCCGCCGCAGCCCGTCGCCAGTGGCGCTGCCGAAGCAATCGGTAAGCCGGGCGGCAGCCTCATTCTGCGCAACACAGATGGTGCGATCGTGCACCGGGAGGATGCAGCGCACGAGTCGCAGGCTGACGCCTTTGCGCATGCGGCGGAGCGGCTCCGCGCCCTCGGTCACGCGCCGCCCGACGGCATCGGCTTCCGCATCGTGCATGGTGGCCCCCACCTGCGGCAGCATTGCCCGCTCACACCCGAGGTGCTCGAGACACTGCGCGCTTCCACGCACTTCGCCCCGCTCCACATCCCACCCGCACTCACACTGATCGATGCCGCCCGCAGCACCTACCCCGCGGCCCGGCTCTTCGCCTGCTTCGACACCGCCTTCCACACCACGCTTCCGCCGGTCGCCTCCACCTATGCCATCCCGCCGCGCCTGCGCGAGCAGGGTGTCCAACGCTACGGCTTCCACGGCCTCTCGTATGAATCGGCCGTCGCCGCTCTCCAACCCAACGTGCCCGCGCGGCTGGTCGTCGCGCACCTTGGCAACGGCGCAAGCCTCTGTGCCATCGAGCGCGGCCGCTCGGTCGATACCTCCATGGGCCTCACCCCGACCGGCGGCATCCCTATGGGCACGCGCACCGGCGACCTGGACCCGGGCGTGGTGGTCTACATCGCACGGCAGGGCGGGGAAGCGGGCGGCGCAATGGATCTGAGCGCGGTGGAAGATCTGCTGAACCACGACTCCGGCCTGCTCGCGTTGTCGAGCACCCTCGATCACACCGGCACAGCCGATATGCGCGAACTCACCTCGCGCGCGGAGGCGGGCGACGCTGGCGCAGAGCTCGCGATCGAGATCTTCTGCCGCGCCATCGCGAAGACAGTAGCCAGCTATGCGGCGGTACTCGAAGGGCTCGATGCCCTGGTCTTCACCGGGGGCATCGGTGAGCACTCGGCTACGGTGCGCGATCGCGTGTGCCGGCAGCTGGCGTTCCTGGGCGTCATCATCGATGACAGCGCGAATCGGCAGAACGCTGCGACTGTGTCTGCCGGAAAGTCACTCTTCAAGGTACAGATTCTAGAGGCGGATGAGGATGGCCAGATCGCGCGGCATGTCGCATCGATGCTTGGCTAAGCAACGCGCTCTTCGCATCGGCGGTGCTCGGGTTTCTCCCTTTCTTCTTGCTTGCTCAGCTGCGACTCGGGAGAATCTGGAGCGACATGCGCCCCGCTCTGTTCTTGCTCTGCCTTATTGGTACTGCCGGCACATCACTCGCAGCAGACAACGCTCCAGTCGTTGCCCCTCTGCCAGTGCTGCCAGCCGATCTGGATGTGAAGGACACACGTGCCTTCTTCAGTGTCGCTGCTGCCGCGAACAGCCTTGATCAACCGCGCACCTATCCCTGGCACCTGACCGCGACCTACGAGACTTTCGACGCAAAGGGAGCCTCCGCCGGCACAGGCACGTTCGAGGAGTGGCGGCTCGGCCCGGGGACCTGGAAGCGCGTCTACAAGAGTCCGCAATTCAGCCGTACCGAATACGTCACCCCGTCAGGTCGAGCCATGGACCCGGAAGGGATTGCGCCCCCCTGGCCGCAGTCTTTGATCGAACGTGAACTCGTGGACCCGTTCCCGGATGCTGAGGAAACGGGCTCTCCGGCCTCGCGTGACTTCCTTGACCGTCCGGTGGCGCTCGCCTGCGTCGAATACGCGCAGCCACTGCACAAAATGCAATGGCTTCTCGGGGTGATGCCGATCTATTGCTTTGAGCCCCGCAGGGCAATTCTGCGCGCCCAGTATATGGATGGTTCATTGCGTATCACCCGCAACAAGATCGGCGCATTTCGCGGCAGCTACTTCACGCAGTCGCTCGAGATCCGCGATGGAGTGCTGCCCCTGCTGGAGGTACAGGTGCATAGCGTCGTCACTGCAGAGGCACAGGAGATCGCGGGGATCACAGCTCAACCGGTGGTGTCTCCCAGGCAAGATGTGATGGTTGTGGCGGAGAAGGTCGCTCGTGGCCAGAAGCTTGGGGGAGATTCGCCGCTCTATCCCATCGACGCTCGCAGCCAGAGAATACAGGGAACTGTGAGAGTGCAAGCGACGATTGGAGAAGATGGACACGTGAGCCATCTGAAAGTGCTGGAGAGCCCGGATGATCTGCTCACCGTGTCGGCAGTTCGAGCCTTCCAGACCTGGCGCTATGCGCCCTACCTCCTCGACGGCAAACCAGTGAAAATCACTACCGAACTGAAAGCTATATACCGACTGGGATACTGAAACCGTGTGCATCGCCCGGCCAACTGCTCTCAAGGCATGGGACAGATCACGGCTTCCGGAGCAGATCGCGCTTCGACATCAAGCCACGAGCGAGTATGCAAGCTTCAGGTCCTGCCGGAGGAAGCCGCGCAACTGCTCGCCCATAGCCGCATCCGCGGCGCGCAGCACGGCAGACGGGTGGATCGTTGCCACCACCTGCTTCGCCCAGGGTGACTCGACGACGGTGCCGCGCTGCTTCATCAGCGCGAACTTCGCGCCGAGCAGCGACTTCGCTGCCGTCGCGCCAAGTGCGACGACCACGCGGGGCCGCACAGTTTCGATCTCAGCCAAAAGCCAGGGGCGGCATGCCGTTACCTCGGACAGCCGCGGCGATTGGTGCAGGCGCAGCCGCCCGCGTTGGACGAACTTGAAGTGCTTCACCGCATTCGTGACGAACACCTGCTTGCGATCGATCTCGAGTTCTTCAAGCACCTGGTCGAGTACGCGACCCGCAGGCCCGATGAACGGCAAGCCCTCTTTGTCCTCTTCGTTGCCCGGCTGCTCGCCGACGAGCATCAACCGTGCATGCACCCCGCCCGCGCCGGGCACTGCCTGAATCGCGTGTTGGTACAGGTCGCACCCATGGCAGCGCGGCAGGCTGGCCACGATCGCTGGCAGCGAGCGTTCCTCGGGAACGAACGGTGCCGCGGAGTCCTTGGTCTGCGTCTTCATCATCGTCTCCACCCGGCCGCCGGCCTGCGTCAGCAGCTGCGGCAGCACGTCCAGCTCCGGCAGATTCTGCCAGTAGCGCACCGGCATCTCAGCCCGCATCGCGCGCGGGTTCACGCGCGCAGGGTTGAAGATAGAGCCGTAGTAGCTGCGCCACATCGACTCGAGCTCGTCATCGGCCGGCGCAGCCTCACGCGGCATGCCCGGCCCCCATTCCAGCTCGCGCGTCGCTGGATCCCACCCGACGGATTGACGCGGCGTCAGAATGGTCCAGCGCATCTCCGGAAAGCGCTCGCGGAAAAACGGCGCCGCCAGCTCGAGAATGTCGTGATCCGGCTGGTACCACGCGATGTAGTGCTCCCCGCCCTCTGTATCTGTGACGCAGCGGAAGCGCACAAAGGCATGCATCTTGTGCAGATCGCGACGCACCTGCCCCTCCAGGCGGCGCACCGCGCTCACATCGTCCTCTGTCTCGACCTTGAGCAGTTGCCGGTTCTCCTGCAGTCGCCACAGCAGGCGATAGAGCAGATCCCACCGCGCCGGATCAGCGTGACGTGCCGCGATCGTGGCCACCTCCATGAACTCCCGAGGGGCGACGATGCTGCCCTTCGGCACGGGCGCGGGCCGGTCGGCGGCATCGCCGAAACCTAGCGTGAGCGTCTCCGGCTCTGTGCCGTCGCGGAAGTGCACATCCTCCGGCGGCACGCCCTCCGCAAGTAGGCTGCGTGCGGCCTCGCGCCACGAGGCGAAGCTGGGCTCGATCTCGACTTCGCGCACACCGATGCGCAACGCTACACCTCTCCGCTGGCCGCGCTGGTCGCTGCCGTGAACAGCTCAAGTTGTGGTGGTGGAGCGATGGCGACAGCAAGGGCGGGTGACTCAAGCTGCCGCACCAGCGGAATGTGATCTGCCGTGGTGACGAATTGCTCGGCTTGGGCCACCCGTATGTTCAGCTTGCGCAGGTCCTCAAGCGTGATGCGGTGATAGCGGCGGATCGAGAGGATCTTCTGCACATTGCGGTAGCCGATCCCGGGCACACGCAGCAGCGCCTCTCGCGGCGCGGCGTTCACGTCAACGGGGTAGAACTCGCGATGCGCGAGCGCCCAGGTCAGCTTCGGATCGCGCGTGAGGTCGAGGTTCGGCTGGTCCGGTGTCGTCAGTTCGTCTGCCCGGAAATCGTAGTAGCGCATCAGCCAGTCGGCCTGGTACAGGCGATGCTCACGCACCAGAGGCGCGGCCTTGAGCGGCAGGCGGCCGTCCGCCTTCGGGTACGGGCTGAACCCCGAGTAGTAGATCCGGCGTAGCTTGTAATCGTTGTAGAGGTGGCTCGCGGTCGAAAGGATCTGCTGGTCTGTGCTGGGTGTTGCGCCCACGACCATCTGCGTGCTCTGCCCGGCGGGAGCAAAGCGGGGTGCGGAGCGATGCTTCTTCGTCTCCTCGTCCGCCTCAGCCTTGCGCGCCAGGATCTGCTGCATCGCCGACTCAATCACGTCGGCCTTCTTATCCGGTGCAAGCTGCACGAGGTCTTGCTGCGTTGGCAATTCGATGTTCGCGCTCAGCCGGTCTGCGTGCCGGCCTGCCGCATCGAGCAGCGCCTGCGACGCGCCCGGAATTGCCTTCAGGTGAATGTAGCCGCCGAAGCCGTGGTCCTCCCGCAGTGACCGTGCCACCTCGACCAGTTGCTCCATCGTGTAGTCCGGCGTCTGGATGATACCGGAGCTGAGAAAGAGCCCTTCGATGTAGTTGCGGCGATAGAAGTCGAGTGTGAGCGTGACGACCTCTTCCGGTGTGAAGCGCGCTCGCTCGATGTCACTGGAGACGCGGTTCACGCAGAAGGCACAGTCGTAGTTGCAGTAGTTGGTGAGCAGCAGCTTCAGCAGCGAGACGCAGCGCCCGTCAGGTGTGTAACTATGGCAGATACCTGTGCCATCGCTGTGGCCCAGGCCTTTGCCGGTGCCTGCGCGCTTGGCGCCGGAGCTGGCGCAGCTTGCGTCATACTTGGCGGCGTCGGCCAAAATCTCGAGTTTGCGCTGCACCTGCATCATCACGTGGACGCCCAAGGGCGAATATAAGGAGAATAGCGGATCGCTTTGCTCCTCGCTCTATGAGAGGCCGCAGACGCGAGCGCCCGCGGCCTTCCTGTTGATGACAGCAATACTCAGAGCGTGATGACAACCTTGCCGACCTGCTCGTTCGACTCGAGGTAGCGATACGCGTCCGCTGCCTGCGCGAACGGGAAGGTCTTCGCGATCTTCACCTGGAAGCGTCCATCGGCCAGCCGGTCGAAGACATACTCCTGGCCCATGCGTCCCAGCGCGGGCTCCGCGTGCAGCAGGCGCAGCGTATAGCCGCGCATCGAGAGCTCCTTGGTCATCGCCGTCCACAGCGGAAACGGCGTCGGCGCCATCGACAGCAAGCCATACTCGATAAGGATGCCGTGCGGGGCAGCCGCTTCGGCGAGCTGCTCCACGCCGGGTCCGGCGACGGGATCGAAGATCACGCGAGCGCCCTTGCCCCCGGTGATCTCGTGAACGCGTGCGACCAGGTCTTCCTCCTGCGTGGCGATGACGTGATCCGCACCAAGTGCGCGCAACTCGGCGGTCTTCTTGCTGGTGCGCGTGGTGGCAATGCTGATCGCGCCGTGATCCTTCACGATCTGGATTGCCGCGAGCCCCACTGAACTCGAGGCTGCGGGAATGATGACGAAGTCGCCCTCACTCACCTTGCCGACATGCACCAGCCCGCCCCAGGCGGTCAGGTACTGCATCCAGATCGCGGTCCCCTGGACGGGTGACAGATTCTCCGGATACGCAGCAACGACGGCGACCGGCACGACGGCCGCTTCGCCGAGCACGGAGTACTGATTCATGGAAAAGCCGGGGATGGTCGACACCTTACGACCGATCCAGTGTTGCTCCACGTCGGGCCCGACGGCCTCGACTATGCCCGACGCCTCGTATCCCACGCCAGAAGGCAACTGCGGCGCTTCCAGGTAGTGGCCGCGGATGTACATCGCCTCTGCACGATTCAGGCCGACGGCCTGCACCTTGATGCGCACCTCACCCGGACCCGGCTCACGTAAGGGAACATCCTCAAACTGCAACACCTCGGGCCCACCCAACTGATGAAAGCGCACTACCTTCGGCATCTGTTTCTCCTTTAGTGTTGGATACAGTGGCGACAGCGTGCGGTGCAGGGAAGTATGGGGGAGATTCCTCCCCCACCAAACGGGGATGGAGCCGCCGACGCATCCGGATACACTCGAATGGAGCGCAACGCTCTAGCCCAGGGGAGGGCTGCACGGCGATTGACAGTGGCACGCAGACGAAAGCTACTCCTGGTGTGCGCCTCTGCCATGCTGGCGATTGCAGGTTGCCACCGGCAACAGGCGCCCGCCGGTCCCAAGCCGCTGACACCCGAAGCCATTGCTTTGCATCAGATCGCTGCTCAGACGCGGCTCGAGGGCATGCGCTGGCCCAACTTCGCCGATCTCGCCAAGCCGGTCGACGCCTTCTACGCCGCACATGAGTACGAGCCGGTCTGGTCCAAAGGCAGCCGGCCCACAGAGCAGGCCCGGCAGATGATGGCTGCGTTCAGCCATGCTGCAGCGGACGCACTCGACCCCGAAGACTACGACAGCTCCCGCTGGGCGGCGCGTGACCACGCCCTCAACACACCGGAGGAGCGCGCGGCCTTCGACATGGAGATGACGGTCGCGGCGATGCGGTACGTCAACGACGAGCACAACGGCCGCGTCGACCCGAAGCGCTTTCACTTCGGCATCAACCTCGACCAGAAGCGATACGACCTCGCCTCGTTCCTCAGCGATCACATCGTGCGCTCCGGGAATGTCTGGGCGGAACTGGTTGCGGTGCAGCCGCAGAGCAGTGAGTACAAGCGAACATTGAATGCCTATCGCCACTGGACTGTGCTCGCCGGGCAGGATCACGGCGGCGGCCTGCCCGATCCGCATCGCCAGTTGAAGCCGGGTGAACCGTACGCCGGTGGTGCGCGGCTGCGTGAGTTGCTGGTGCTCGATGGAGACCTGTCTACGGATGCGGCGGAGACTGCGCCCGACCACTACGACCCCGCACTCGCGCGTGCCGTGAAGCACTTCCAGTACCACCACGGTCTTCAAGCTGACGGCAAGGTGGGCTCCCCGACCATCGACGCGCTGAACGTGCCCACGGCAGAGCGGGCGCATCAACTCGCGATTGCGGTGGAGCGCTGGCGCTGGCTCCCCGACGCTTACCAGGCTGCACCGGTCTTCGTGAATCTGCCGGAGTTCAAGCTGCGCATTTACTCCGACGCGCCGCTTCCGGAGCCGCCGAAGGAGAACGACGAAGGATCGCTCCTGCCGGTGGCCCACGCGGAGACACTGCCGCTCGAGAACGATCACGCAAGGATCGCGCTCGAGATGAACGTCGTGGTCGGCAAGTCGGGGATCAAGGCCGGCGAAAAGCCTGGAGACAAACCAGAAGATCACCAGACGCCAATGCTGGTGAACCAGATGCGCTATCTGATCTTCCGTCCGTACTGGTCTGTGCCGGTCGACATCACCAAGCGTGAGGTGCTGCCGGGCATCGCGAAAAACCCGACATACCTTGAGGACCACGACTTTTCAATCGTCGATCGACACCAGAAGCCGCTGGTCTACACAGCCGCGATGAACAAGCGCCTGGAAGCAGGAGAGCTCTGGGTGCGCCAGGATGCAGGTCCGGAGAACTCGCTCGGTCTGGTGAAATTCATGTTCCCCAACCCGTACTCGATCTATCTGCACTCGACACCCGCGGTCGGTTTGTTCACGCGCACGCGGCGTGATTTCAGCCACGGTTGCGTGCGCGTGCAGAAGCCGGCCGAGCTGGCGTCCTGGATCCTGCGGGACCGGAGCGAGTGGCCGGTCGACAAGATCCAGGAGGCAATGGAAACGGGTGACGACAACAAGACAGTCGGGTTGAAGAAGAGCATTCCGGTGGTGATCTTCTACGCGACAGCGTACGTCGAAGCAGACGGCACGATCGACTTCACCCGGGACATTTACGAGTACGACAAGCTGCTCGACGAAACCCTGGCGCAGGGCCGTCCCTATCCGACCAAGCCCATCACGCCCGAGGTCGACGTCCACGACGAGCGCTGAGGCTCGCTAGGCGACCCGCAGGACGATCTTGCCGCCGCTCTTCCCGGCCTCGGCTTCAAGATGGGCTTCCCGGATCTGATCGAGCGGCATAGTCTTCGCAATCGGAAGCGAGAACGCGCCCCGCGCTACGTCGTCCGCCAGTTGATACAAACGCGACGCATCCGGAACCGCCATCATGCCTGCCATGCGGATGTCGGTGCGATTCGCGTCCGCAGGCGGTCCGAGGACCGTCCCGAAGACACCGCCCGCCCGCAGGCAGCGTAGCGCGTGTGCAGCCACTGTTCCGCCTATAGTGTCCGCGACGGCGTCGATCTCATGCAGCGCCTGGAGCGCCTGTGGATCATCGGTCGCGATCACCCGTTCCACGCCGAGCGAGTTTGCTTCCTCTACCTGCGAGCCGCGCACACCCGCGATGACATGCGCACCGTGTGAGCGCGCGACGTGCACGGCACTCCGGCCCACGCTGCCCAGAGCACCGAGCACGAGCACTGTCTGTCCGGGTGCGATTTTGATGGCACGCTCCATCAACTGCGCCCCCGTCAACAGCACCAGCGGCAGCGCGGCGGCCTGTTCGTAGCTCAGCTTGTCGGGGATTGGCGCCAGCACATCCGCTTTGGCGGTCGTCATCTCGGCATAGGTAGCATTGGCGAGCGCCATCACGCGCTGGCCCGGCTCGAAGCCGACGACGCCGTCGCCGGCACGCACGACCTCTCCCGCGAGGTCGCGGCCGAGTATCGCCGGCAGATCGACATCGATGCGCCCGCGCGTTGCTCCGCTGCGGATCTTGAAGTCGACCGGGTTGATGCTGGTCGCATGCACCCTCACCAGAACATCGCCTGTGCCGACCACCGGATCGTCGACCTGTTCGATCTGCAGTTGATCAACGCCGCCGAAACCTTCGAGCACTACTGCTTTCATTGCGCACACTCCTCAACTGACAGAGATGGCTGCCATGACGCGCGCGTTTTCCTGTGGTGACGAGATCGGTCTCAGCCGGCGTTACGCTCCGACGTTGTGTGCGATTTTGCGGTGCGCTGCTGCGTGGTGCCGCCGCGATGCGTGGCGGAGATGGCCGCGGCGTCGTGGTGCATAGGTCCAGGTGCGGATAGCGCCGACATCCACGTGCACGAAGTGCGTCTTCGGGTAGTAGCCGACGCCGCCTTCGTTGAGGGCGAGCGCGGCATCGCGGATCTGCACCGTGGACGAGCCGGGGATCTGGATGTCGATCGCGTGGCCGAGGATGTGCTGCGAGTGCTCTGCAACACCATTGCTCGCGGCGCGCAGGTTGGCATTCGTCTCTGCCGTGCGGTAGCCGCAGACGACGTCGATGGTCGCTTCCGACCGGCCGAGCCGGATCAGGATGTCGTGCAGCAGATCGAATTCACGCGGATCGTACGCCACCACGTCCTGCGTGTTGTGGTCGCGGAGGAAGTAATTCAGCTTCGCCACCGACTCAGGAACGTAACTGTCGCCGACACGATAGATGATGTCGATGTCCTCGAGCGTATGCAGATTGTGCAGGCGCAGCCGGTACGGCTGCGTCGCATAGGCGGCGGGCAGCAGCGGGATGGCGCGGTCAAGGGCCGAGCGGAACTCAGGATCGTTCGACTGTGCGGCCGGGCCTTCGGCTGCCGGCGTCGTGGGCGCACCCGGCAGGTCCGGCGCGGGTATTGCGGTCTGCGGTGCGGCAGTATCGCTGGCAGTGGCGACTGCGGCAGAGACTGGTGCGATCGGGGTCGCCGGAACCTGTGCCGCGAGTCGTGCCGGCAGCAAGGCGAAAGCGAGAGAGGCGGCAACGGGGCCTGCCAGCGTCAGGAGTAGCGAGTGCCTCACGGGCAGTGACCTCCGGGCCTGTCGATTGAAGAATGAGGGGGGCGGAATGCTCCTCGCAACAGCTCATTTCCGTGTCCTCATTCTAATCGACCCTCGCCTACGATTCAGTACCCCGTTTGGGTCAAGACCAGCCGTCTAGGCCGCCGGTACGGTCTCTCCGTGCGCCGGGTCCTGCTCCTCTGGCACGGGCTCCTTCGGCTTCGCATAGAAGCGGGCGCATTCCTCTGCCAGAACGCCGCCCTCGATCTCCAGGTCGGCACGGAAGGCGTCCCGGATGAAGTCGACCGTGTCGTTATGACGCGACTCGAAGTACACGGCGTGCACGTCCTCGCGGCCTGCGCCATAGACGATGCGGCTGACGCCCGCCCACAGGCTCGCCATCGTGCACATGCCGCACGGCTGCAGTGTGCAGTAGAGCGTGTAGCCCTCGAGCGATTCGACCCCAAGCTCCGCGCACAGGCGGCGAATGGTGACCATCTCTGCGTGTGCCGTGGGATCGTGGTGCATCGCGCTCTCATTGAAGCCGCGACAGACCACCTTTCCATCTTTCACCAGCACAGCACCCACCTCTGCCCCACCGGGCGTGCGAATGCCGAGCTCCGCCTGCTCGATGGCCAGGCGGATAAATGCCGTGTCCTGTTCCGTGATCATGCCGATTAGGATGCCCGCGCGCTGCTAGACCACGCGCCAGCAGAGCCGATGGCTTTTGATCGGACCGGGTGTGGACCCCTGCCAGGTATCGAGGTAGAGCTGCGATCCGGCGTGCAGAATGGGCCGGTCAAGGTGCAGCGTACCCTCCGCAATCGTGATCGCCACATGCTCCGCTCTTTCCGATGCAGGGTCGGCAGGATGCGCCAGCGGCATGTGAATCGTGCCTGCAAGACCAGAGCAGAGGCACAACGAGAGCAGATCGCAAAAGCCGAGCGCTGCTGTGAAGCGGTTGAGCTGCTCTGCACCTCCGTCGACATCTCGCTCGAACTGCCCCTCGTGCAGTTCCCGTCTCTGCGTCTCCTCTGTCACGAAGGTCTCATGGTCGCGACTGCCATCGCGTGGCGCAAGCAGACAGAAGTGCCGATTGGTAAGGATGCCGGAGAGCAGGCATCGTTCTTCGGCTTCGCGCACGGACTGCGTCCATGCATCGACCGCGCGTTCGGCCGGATACTGCAGGAAGGAATGCACACCTGCTTCGACCGCGCATTCGAGCGCCATCAGGTCGGGGTAGGCCCAGCCGGCGTCGTGCAGCCGCACCGTCTCGACAACATCCCTGGGCAACTCGCCGAAGACCTCCGCGTTGAGCGAAGCCGCAAGCCGCCCGGCCAGGGCGGCGTGCGCAGGTTGCGAGATGCAGCCGACGGCCCGCGATGGCCACTGCTGCGTTCGGGCGAAGCACTCCCAGGCCTTGGCATCGGGAGGGGGAGGCGCCGTGGGACGCGTCCGCAGAATCATGCAAGGTTAGATGCCGGATAGCGCCTCTGCCGCGTCAGCCGCGGGCGCTCCACTGCCAGTTCCGCACCTCCGGCATATCCTCGCCATGTTCGGCTACGTACAGCTTGTGCCGCTGCATGATCTCTGAGTGGCGCTGCCGGAATTCGTGGAATCGCGATGCCAGGCGCGGCACATAGCGCAGCGCATCGAGCGCGAGTGTGTAGCGATCGAGCTGGTTCAGCACAGTCATATCAAAGGGCGTGGTAGTCGTGCCCTCTTCCTTGTAGCCGTGCACGTGGAAGTTGGGCTGGTTGTGCCGCTTGTAGATGAGCTTGTGGATCACAGTCGGGTACCCATGGAACGCAAAGATCACCGGCTTGTCCTTGGTGAACAGGCGATCGAAGGCCTCCTGTTCAATGCCGTGCGGGTGCTCCTCGAATGTTTCGAGCGTAAACAGGTCAACCACGTTCACCGCACGCACTCTCAACTCGGGTACCCAGTCGCGCAGCACAGTGATGGCCGCCATGGTCTCGAGCGTCGGCACATCGCCGGCACAGGCCATCACCACGTCGGGTTCGCCATCGCCGTCATAGGATGACGCGAACTTCCACTCGCCGACGCCGGCGATGCAGTGCTGCTCCGCCGTCTCGATGGACAGCCACTGCGGTGCGGGCTGCTTGCCCGCGATGATCAGGTTGACGTAATCCCGCGAGCGCAGGCAGTGATCGGTTACCGAGAGAAGCGTGTTGCCGTCGGGCGGCAGGTAGATGCGCACCGTGTCGGCACGCTTGTTCGCGACATGGTCGATGAACCCGGGATCCTGGTGCGAGAAGCCGTTGTGATCCTGCCGCCAGACGTGCGACGTGAGCAGGTAGTTCAACGATGAGATGGGCTTGCGCCAGGGCAGCGCCTTGCAGGCTTTCAGCCACTTCGCATGCTGATTGAACATGGAGTCGATGATGTGGATGAAGGCTTCGTAGCAGGAGAAGAAGCCGTGCCGCCCGGTGAGCAGGTAGCCTTCCAGCCAGCCTTCGCACAGGTGCTCGGAGAGCACCTCCATCACGCGTCCGTCAACCGACAGATCCTCATCCACCGGAAGCACGCGTGCCTCCCAGCGTTTGCCGCTGGCCTTGTACACCGCCTGCAGCCGATTGGACGCGTTCTCGTCGGGTGCGAACATGCGGAAGTTGCGCGTGTCGAGGTTGTTGCGCATCACCTCTTCGAGATAGCGACTGAGGATGGTCGTCGCTGAATCTTCGTGAGCGCCCGGCTCTTTCACCTCCACACCGAAGTCGCGGAAATTCGGCAGGTCGAGCGGCTTCAGCAGCAGCCCACCATTGGTATTCGGATTGATGCTCATGCGCTCGAGCCCAAGCGGCGCCATGCTGGCGATCTCATCGCGCAGCACGCCATCCTCGTTGAAGAGCTCATCCGGGCGATAAGACCGCAGCCACTGCTCGAGCAGCTTCAGATGTTCCGGGTTGGTGCGCACCTCTTCGAGCGGCACCTGGTGTGCGCGCCAGGTGCCCTCCACCTGTTTGCCGTCCACGACCTTCGGTCCGGTCCAGCCCTTGGGCGTGCGCAAGACCAGCATGGGCCAGCGCGGACGCGTGGTGTCGTTCTTCTCGCGCGCATGCTGCTGGATCTGGCGGATCTCGGCATACATCGCGTCCATCGTCTCCGCCATGCGGCGGTGCATGTCAGCCGGATCGTCGCCTTCGAGGAAGTACGGGTGATAGCCGTAGCCCTCGAACAGCGCTTTCAACTCTTCCGGCTCGATGCGGGCGAGGATCGTCGGGTTCGCGATTTTGTAACCGTTAAGGTGCAGGATGGGCAGCACTGCGCCATCCGTGATCGGGTTGAGAAACTTGTTCGAGTGCCAGGACGCCGCCAGCGCACCCGTCTCGGCTTCGCCGTCGCCCACGATGCAGGTGACCAGCAGGTCCGGATTGTCGAATGCCGCGCCGTAGGAATGCAGCAACGAGTAGCCCAGCTCGCCGCCCTCATGGATCGAGCCCGGCACATTCGCCGCATCGTGAGACGGGATGCCGTACGGCCAGGAGAACTGGCGGAAGAGGCGCTTCAGTCCGTCGTAGTTGCGCTCGATGTCCGGATAGATTTCGCTGTATGTGCCCTCGAGGTAGGTGTTCGCGATGATGCCCGGCGCGCCGTGGCCAGGGCCGACCACCAGCATCGCGTTCACCTGCTCGTGCCGGATCAGCCGGTTCATGTGCAGGTAGATAAAGTTCAATCCAGGCGTCGTGCCAAAGTGCCCGAGCAGACGCGGCTTGATGTCCTCCACAGAGAGTGGACGCCGAAGCAGCGGGTTCTCCCGCAGATAGATCTGGCCGACAGACAGGTAATTCGCCGCCCGCCAGTAGGCGTCCATCAGTTCAAGTTCCTGCTCTGTCTGGGTAGGCTTCGACGTAGCGGCGGTGGCCATGGGCGGACTCCTTGTGACTTGCCTGGGTGAACGGGGAGGGCCCCCCGTTTTGATGCCTTCATCAAAGGCCCGCGGTGTTACGCGACTATAAACGCGCCCCATCCGTCTGAGACTTGGCGACGCCTCACCAGCACAAGCGGGACTGTCGTCTGCAGGGAGAGATGGTGTCGCACCGGGGACCGGCTCAGTTCTTTCCAGGATCGCTGCGTTTGGGCACGCTCGCCTGCCTGCTGGTGTGGTTTGCCTGCGCGGCGCTGTCGCGTGCTGCCTCGCCGCAGGCTCGCGTCCCGGCGCAGGCAGGAGCGTCGACCGTCACGCCCGACGCGGTGTGCGCCGGCTGCCATCGCGCCATTTACGACCGGTATCGCATGACCCCGATGGCACGCGCCAGCGGTGCAGCGACGGATGGGCTGATCGAGGGCGGCTTTACCCATGACCCATCGGGTGTGCACTATCGGATTTTCCGGCGCGATGGCGCCGCATGGCTGAGTTACAGCCGCCCAGCCACTGCGCCCGCCGGACAGCTGCGCGGCGAGGTGCGCCTCGACTACTTTGTCGGTTCGAACACGCGCGGCCGCACCTATCTGTTTAGCCGCGAGGGCGAGTGGTTCGAAGCGCCCGTGAACTGGTATGCGCAAAAGCACCTGTGGGACATGGCGCCCAACTTTCAGAACGCGCGAGAGATGCCACTGACCTTGCCCGTCGATGCGAACTGCCTGCATTGCCATGCCACTGGCGTCGCTGTCCCACTACCCGGGGCGCGCAATCACTTTGGGGGTGCGCCGTTCGCGCAGGGCGGCATCGGCTGCGCCGCCTGCCACGGCGATGCGAGCGAGCATCTGCGCAGCGGCGGCCGCGCTCCGGTGCTGAACCCGGCCCGGCTTGCGCCGGTGGAGCGAGATTCGATCTGTCTGCAGTGCCACCTCGAAGGCGAGACGGCGGTCTACCGCCGCGGGCGGTCATTGTCCGGATTTGTGCCGGGGCAGAACCTGTTTACGGATGTGACCTACTTCGTACACCAGGGCCAGCTTGCCGCTGGGGAGCGTGCCAGTTCGCAGTATGAGGCGCTGCTCGAGAGTGCCTGCAAGCGGGGAAGCGGCGACCGGCTGACCTGCACCACCTGCCACGATCCGCATGGCAGCCAGGCGAGCGCTACGCCTGCTGAGCGGGTGTCGTGGTTCCGTGCGCGGTGTCTGTCCTGCCACACGGGACCGGCCTTTGCTCTGCAGCATCACCCTGAGCAGCCCGATTGCGCCTCCTGCCACATGCCGCGCAGCGCTGCAACGGATGTCGCGCACCAGCAGGTCACGGATCATCGCATCCAGCTTCCGGGACAGAGCCGCCCCGCCCGACCCACCAGCGACGTGCTTGTGTCGGTCGGTTCGGAGACGGTCAGCGATCGCGAGACTGGACTCGCCTACGCGCAGCTGGACCGTGGCGGCGACCGGCGCAGTAAAGAACTGGCCCGCATTCTTCTGCACAAGGCAGCGAGCGAGGCCAGTGGCGATGATCCGGAGTTGCACACAGCGCTCGGGTTGCTCGATCAGCAGGGCGGCGACATTGAGGGAGCGGACCGCGAGTATCGGGCCGCGCTCGCTGCTGATCCGTTCGAGACAACGGCGCGTGGCAACCTGGCCACGCTGTTTGCCGCGACCGGCGACTACGTCACCGCGGTCCGGCTGTGGCAGCGGGTCGTGGATGAGGATCCGTCGCAGACCAGTGCTGCGTATGACCTGGCAGTCGGCGAGTGCCACCTGGGGCAGAAGGAGGACGCGGCCGGCACGCTACGCCTGCTGCTGTCCTACGCGCCGGACGATCAGCGCGCGCGTGCGTTCAGCATGGCCATTGCAAATGGTGCGCAGCACTGTGGCAAGTAGCGCCTCAGCGACCTGTTGAAGTGGCGCGGTTCGCCGCCTTGGATGCCGCTGCTGTCCCGTGGCCCTCAGGGATCGTGGTGATTCGATCGATCGGCGGGGCAGGGAAGCTCTCGACGAGGCCCGAAGGCCAGCTCACCTGAATGTCATGCAGCACAGGTTGCGCGCCGAGCCCGAAGTGCAGCCGCAGGTCGCTCGACGAGTTGTAGGACGAGCCGCTGCGCACCTCGTCCACCCACACGCGGTCTTTGCCCGCCATGCTGCCGTGCATGACCACGCGTGCGCCGATCGCGCTGCGATTCGACTTCGTTCCGGTCAGTGAGAGCCCGACCCAGTGGTTTGCATTTACAGCGCGATTCACCAGCAGCATCGGCAACGCGCTCACATCATTAATGACTGCCTCTTCGCGACCATCGTTCCAAAGGTCGGCGATGGCCAGGCCACGCGATGACGCCGGGGTTGTGATACCCGGGCCTGATTGCTTCGTTATGTCGGCGAACCTGCCATTGCCGAGATTGCGATAGAGCAGGCGAGATTCACGATAGTCCGAGCCGAGGTGGCTGCTGTCGACCTCGGGATAGACGTGGCCGTTCACGGACAGAAGATCGGGCCAGCCATCGTTGTCGATGTCGATGAACATGGTGCCCCACCCCAGCTTGTCCGTGTTGATGCCAAGCCCGGAGGGAAACGTCACGTCGTCGAATGTGCCATCGCCGCGTGCGTGGTAAAGCGTGGCCGTGTCGTCGGAGAAGTTGGTCTTGAAGATGTCGAGATGGCCGTCCCCGTCGTAGTCGCCCACGGTCGAACCCATGCCCGCCTGCTCGCGGCCGTCTTCGTTAAAAGCCACGCCCGCGTCGGCAGCCCGATCGGTGAAGGTGCCGTCATGGTTGTTGTGATACAGGATCGCTGGCGTCGAGTCGCATGCCAGGTAGAGGTCCGGCCAGCCGTCCTCGTCTGCGTCCACACTCGAGACGGAGAAACAATAATGTCCGTTCGTCTTGGCGAACCCGCTCTTCGCAGACACATCCTCGAACTTGCCGTTACCCAGGTTGTGCAGCAGCGTGTTGGGCGCATAGTCCAGCCCACGCGGTCCACACATGACCGGAACGCCCTTCCAGGTGCAGCTTGCAGCCTTGCCCGGCTCGGGCACGGTGCCCAGGTCGAAGTGCACGTAAGTTGCGATAGCGATATCGAGACGGCCATCGCGGTCGTAGTCGACGAATGTGCAGCCGGTACCCCACTCCTTGCCTGAACCGGCAGCCCCCGCCTGCTCCGACACGTCCCGAAATCGGCTGCCACCCTCGTTGTGGTAAAGCCGATTTTTGCCGTAGGCGGTGACGAAGAGGTCCGGCCGGCCATCGTTGTCGTAGTCGCCGACACACGCGCCCTGCCCCCATCCGCTGTCATTCAGCCCGGCCCGGCTGGTCACGTCGGTGAAGGTGCCATCGTGATTGTTGTGGAACAGGTGGCTGGTGGGCGGCGTCTGCTGACTCTCTGGAGTCTTCTCAAGGTGCGTTCCGTTTACCAGGAAAACATCCGGATAGCCGTCACCGTCGTAGTCGAGGATGGCGACACCGGAACCGGTCGCCTCGAGGATGTAGCGCTTGGACGCGACGCCTCCATTGACGTTGACCACCTGGATCCCAGCAGGTCCGGCGACATCCTCAAACCATGCCGGCGCGGGATGGACCGGGCTCGACGGAAAAGGCTTGGGAGGTGTGGTTTGGGCGTCCGAGACGGCGAACAGAAGCATCGCGATTAAACAGAAAACGGCTGTTTTTTGACACCATCGAAGATCGCACCGCATCGTGCCATGATTGTAGACAGAACACCATGCGCAAGCCGGTTCCAGAGCGTATTTCCCTTTGACAGGGGTAGCCGAGCGTCCTTATAGTTCGACGCCGGGAAGTAATCATCCCTTGGGTGGACCATTTAGAAGCCCGCCATAGCCGGAATCGTATGTCTGTGTGCCCAGAAAACCAGTCCGAATAGGCACAAAACAGCAACACGCAACAACTTCAGGGAGACCAATATGACGAAAAGAACGCACGCGGTTCTCGCCGCTTGCCTTGGTGCAGGGATAGTCCTGGCTCCGCACTGCGCGTCTGCGCAGGCGGTGTACGGGTCTATTTACGGCACGGTGACCGATTCTTCCGGTGCAGCGATACCGGGAGCGACGGTGACGGTCACGGATGAAACCAAGGGAACCACCGTTACGACCAAGAGCAACGAATCTGGTTCGTACACGGTCGAGCATCTGATCCCTGACGTCTACAGCGTCAAGGTGGAAATGCAGGGCTTCAAGTCCTACGAGACGCATCACCTCGGCGTGCTCGCCGATACGTCTCCCAAGGTGGACGCTCCGCTGCAGGCTGGCGGTGGCGCAGAGACGGTCAACGTCAATGCAGATTCGATCCCGCAGCTCAAGACGGATCGTGCCGACGTTGCCACGACATTCGACACGCGTACGGTGTCCGATCTCCCCATCCAGGGCCGCAACTTCACCAGCCTCGAACTGCTTCTGCCCGGTGCGCAGCAGCTGGGCTGGTCGCACGCAGCCAGCGAAAACCCCCAGGCCAGCCAGCAGATTCAGATCGACGGACAGGCCTTCGGCGGCGTCGCTTATGAGCTGGACGGCACGGACAACCAGGACCCGATCCTCGGCATTATTGTCGTGAACCCGGCGCTCGATGCGATCACCGAGTCGAAGATCGCGACGCAGAACTTCGACGCACAGTTCGGCAAGGCAGTCGCCGCTGTGGTCACGGTGCAGACCAAGTCGGGCACCAACAACTTCCACGGCAGCGTGTACGACTATCGCCGCTCAAACGCGAACCTGGCACGCAACCCGTTCACCCAGGCCAGCCCCGATGTGGTGACGCACAAATTGCTGCCTCCCGGCCTCTACAACGAGTTCGGTTTCTCCATTGGCGGTCCAATCAAGAAGGACAGGGCGTTCTTCTTCGGTGACTACCAGGGACAGCGTCAGCGCCTCGGCGTCTCGCAGCAGTCGACCGTGCCAACCACGAAGCTGACCAACTCCTGTCTGAGTGGTGCCGGTTGCGACTTCAGTGACTACCTGCAGTTGCCCAATGGTGCTGGCATCGTCTACCAAAAGAATGGCACGCCATACCCCGGCAACGTGATTCCGGCAGCCGAGGTGGCGCCGCAGGCCCTGGCCTTCTTCCAGCGTCTGCAGCCGTTCACTCCCAACGTTGCGCCCAGTGGCAATGCCGATAACACCGGCCTGGTGAACAACTTCTCCGGCAGCGGCAACGGCATCTTCAACGCCGACCAGTGGGACGTTCGCGGAGACGTTCAGGTCAGCCAGAAGATCCACGCCTTTGGCCGGTTCAGCCGGTTCACGGATACGCTCACCGGCAAGCCGCTGTTCGGTGACCTGGGCGGCTTTGGCTTCGGCATCGGTGGCTTCGCTGGCACCTCGCTGGGCGCGAATGACAGCGTCGCGACCGGCGCTGACATTGCGATCAGTGGCACGTTGCTGACTGACTTCCGTCTCGGTTACTACCGGTACGGCATCAACACCAGCAAGTACGACAAGGGAACGAACCTGGCTGACCAGCTCGGCATTAAGGGTCTGAATACAGCCGATCCCATCACCAGTGGCGCTCCCGAGATCCAGATCAATGATCCGAGCGGTGGCAACATCTGGTACGGCAGCGGCCTCGATGCGAATCGCTGCAACTGCCCGTTGCAGGAGCACGAGGATCAGTACCAGATCGTCAACAACTGGACGAAGATCATCCAGAACCACTCGCTTGAGTTTGGCGCCGACCTGCGCTACGCCCGCAACCTCCGTGTGCCGAGCGATAACAACCGCGCCGGCCAGATCTACTTCAACAGCTCGCCGACGTCCAACCCGTCGATTGATACGAAGTCCGGAACCTCGCAGGGCGGTCTTGGTTACGCAACGTTTGCTCTCGGTCAAAGCACGGAGATCAAGCGCTACGTGAGCACTTCGACCAATGCCAAGGAGTTCCAGAAGCGGACCTTCTTCTACGGTCAGGACACCTGGCGCGCCACCCCGAAGCTGACGATCAACGCCGGACTGCGCTGGGAACTCTACTTCCCGGAGACGGTGAACGGAAAGTCGAAAGGTGGACTGCTGGACCTGAGCACCGGTTTCATTCATGTGGCCGGTGTTGGGAAAGTTCCAAGCAACATGGGTTGGGACCTGTCGCCGGGTGCGCTTGCACCTCGCGTCGGTGCGGCCTATCAGATCAATCCCAAGACAGTGATCCGCGCAGGCTACGGACGCAGCTTCGACATCGGCGTGTTCGGTTCGATCTTCGGCCACGTCGTGACCCAGAACCTGCCGGTGCTGGCAAACCAGGATGTTGTGCAGACGGGAGGCCCGTTGTCTGAGGCATTCGATCTGCGCACCGGTCCACCCAGCTACCCGTTCCCGCTAGTTCCGGCGAGCGGTTTGCTGCCGGCTCCAGGCTATGCCGTCAATCCCAAGGCACGCCCCAACTCGCTCCGCCTGCCTACGATTGACGCGTGGAACCTGAGCGTGCAGCGCTCGGTCACGCCCACCCTGTCCTTCACGCTGGCCTACGTTGGCAACAAGGGCACACACACCCTGAGCGCCGGCGACGGTAACAACACCAACCCGAACGAGCCGGGCATCTTCCTGCCGGCGGGCCAGAGCCTCTCAGGCCAGACACTGCACTTCGACCCGGCGTTCCCGAAGGGTCTCAGCCCGGATGGATCGGCAACCGGTAACACCACTCTCCTGCGGCGTTACTACGCAGGCTCGCTCCCGGCTTGCACGAGCCCGGACTACACGGCGCAGCTTGCCGCAGCGCACCAGGCCGTACCCTCGCCGGGATCCTGCGGTTGGACCAACGACATCTCCTACTACGGCGACAACCAGGACACGCACTACAACGCCCTGCAGGTCACCGTTACGAAGCAGTTCAGCCGCGGTCTGTCGTTCACTTCGAACTACGCATGGCAACGGTCGATCAACTTCAACGGGAGCTTCTCTACCTGGAACCGTCAGGCCGTCAAGGGCCGCGACGATTCGCAGCGCGAGCAGCAGGAAGTCGCTTACGGCACCTATGAGCTGCCCTTCGGCAAGAACCACCGCTTTGGTGGCAATGCTCCTGGGATCGTGAATGAAGTGATCGGTGGTTGGCAGGTAAGCCCGGTGGTCACCTACGCCAGCGGTTTGCCCTTCACCCTCAGCTACGGCGAGTGCGGCACGGTTATCCCGGGCGACGCGCCTTGCTACCCGAACGGCGATTCGCGCAACCTGAAGCTCAATGTCGGCAAGCTCGATCCGGTCAACCACAAGCGCCTCGGCTTCCATGGGTCATCGACGGCACTCAACAAGCAGCCCTTCAACGGCTTCACCGCTCCTGGTCTTGACCAGATCGGTACGGCTGGCAGGAACGGCAAGTTCGGTCCGAACTTCTTCAACACCGATGCTTCACTGCAGAAGAACTTCCCGATCAAGGAAGAACTCTTCGCCCAGTTCCGCGTCGATGCTTACAACGTCTTCAATCACATCAGCCTGGCGAACCCGGGTGGGCAGATCGACGGTGGTGATCAGTTCATCACCAACGTCGCTCCCAGCCAGTTCCCGACCCGCCAGCTGCAGTTCTCGGTTCGCCTGCAGTTCTAAGCGGCCGCTTGTTCCACACTGGCCCGGGGAGAGCGCTTGCGCTCTCCCCGAGTCTTTTCCGGGCACCCGGCGTGGCGTCGACCAGCTACTTCAGGCTCGCTTTGGTTCCAGTAGAGTCAAATCCATGATGTTGTTGTCCTCCCGTTCTTGCTGCGGCTTGTTGCTTGCGGTCGCCAGTCTCGCGTTGACTGCAGTCCCGGTTGTTGGACAGACGCCCCCTGCGGCTCAAGCTCCGTCGCCCATACCCGCAGATGCAGCGCTGGCGCATGCTCGCAGCCTGGTGGACGAGGGCCGCTATGCGGATGCCATTGCTGAACTCGATCGAATGGCCGCGACGCCATCCGCTTCCGCCGGCATCGACAAGCTGCGTGGTCTGGCGCTCTATCAGCAGAACCATCTGCCCGAGGCCGAGGCCGCATTCGCGCGGGTCGTGGTCCAGCACCCGGAGGACGCCGAGGCTGCGCAGATGGACGGAGTGACGTTGTTTCGTATGGGTAAGGCCGCCGAAGCGGTGCCCCTGCTCGAGCGCGCACACGGTGCGGTTGCCGCTGCCAACGTGGACGGCAATTACGTCCTCGGCCTCTGCTATATGGACACGCGCCGCTACGACGACGCACGTCGCGCCTTTGCGGCCCAGTATGGATTTGCGTCCGAGAGCGCCGAGTCCTACCTGCTCTCATCGCGCCTGCTCTTTCGTCGCGAATACACGCCTGCGGCAATCGCTGCTGCACAGAAAGCGCTCGTTCTCCAGCCGAAGCTGCCGCTGGTTCACGAGCTGCTGGGTGAGATCGCGCTGGCCGAGTCGCGTGGCACCGACGCCATCGCCGAGTTCGAGCAGGAGCGTGCCCTAAATCCCCTTTATGGCGGCGTGTATGACAGGCTCGGCGACGCGTATCTGCGCGCCGGGGAGTACGAGAAGGCGCAGCAGTCACTGAATCGTGCAGTGCTGCTGGAGCCGAGTTCGACCGGGCCGTACATTCTGCTCGGTAAGGTTCTACTCAAAGAGCGCAATGCTGCCGTTGCAGCGCAGTACCTGGAGCGCGCGCGCTCCATGGATCCAAACAACTTCATGACGCACAGTCTGCTGGGGCAGGCCTATCGGGCCGCTGGCCGCACGCAGGATGCGGAGCGCGAGACGGCCAAGGCAATCGAGATCCAGTCCGCCAACACCCCGAAGCTAACCCGCCCATGAGCCCTGTTTCCCCGACCGTCGTTCGCCGGCGAACAGGTGCCGGTATACGTCGCGGATGCTGGTGCGTATGCCTGCTCGGGACTGCCACTGTCTCGTCGCAGGTGGCTCTCGCCCAGAGCGCGTCCTCTGCACATACATCCACTGATCGCGCTACCGCCGCCTTTCGCGCCGGCTACGAGGCGGCGAACGCTGGAGACCTGGAGAAGGCGCGCCGCTCCTTCGCAGAGGTCGTCCGACTTGCCCCGCAGGTTCCGGAGGGACACGCCGCGCTCGGCTCTGTGCTGCTGAGCCTGCGACAGCCGAAGGAGGCGCTCGCTGAGCTGAAGAAAGGGCTGGCGCTCAAGCCCGATGATCCAGGCATGGAAACGAACCTCGCCATGGCCGAGGCGCAACTCGGCCATGCGGCGGAGGCAGTCAGCTGGTTCAGGAAGGCCGTTGCTACCTCCGGTGGCGCGGCGCTCGCGCCCGACGTGGAGATCAGCTATGCGCAGGCCCTGATCGCAACTGGAGCGCGCGACGAGGCAGTGCGGCGCCTGCGTGCTGCGTCAGTCGCCGCGCCCGATTCCGCTACGCTGCATGATGCCCTGGGTTCGCTGCTGGCGCAGCAGCAGCAGTGGGATGCGGCTGAGCCGGAGTTCTCACGAGCCATCGAGCTCGATCCGGGACTACTGCCGGCGAGATTGCACCTGGCCACTCTGTTGCTTACCCTGCATCAGCCCGCGACTGCCTTGGCCACGCTCGAACCGGCCCGTAGCGCGCAACCGCAAAATCCGCAGGTGCTCACCACGCTTGCGCTTGCTCACGCCGCACAGGGGGAGTACGAGCAGTCCCTGTCGCTCGCAGGCGAGGCGTTGCGCGTTGCCCCTCAGGATGCCGATGCGCTTTACGAGAAGGCGATCGCACTGCAAGGGCTTGGGCGCGATCGCGAGGCACTGCCGCTGTTCGAACGCGTCGTCGCTGCACAGCCCAAGAACCCTGCAGCGTTGACCAACACTGCGCTCGCCCTGGTGCAACAGGGACGTGCGAAAGAGGCGATGCCTCTCTACCAAAGAGCGGCAGCGCTCACGCCCGCAGACCCCGTCATTCACCAGGACGTCGGCGTGGCCTACCTTCAGCAGAGCGACATTGACGACGCGATCCGCGAGTTCCAGGCCGGCCTGAAGCTCGATGCTACCAATCAGCAGCTGCACTACAACCTTGGCCTCGCTTACAAGTTGAAGGACGACTCGGCGCATTCGATTCCTGAACTCGAGGAGGCTGCGCGGCTCGATCCCCAATCGCCCGATCCGCCCTACACGCTGGGCATTCTCTACATGCAGTCGGGGCGTTTCGATGATGCGACGATACAACTGCGGCACACGTTGGAGCTGCGCCCGCAGAATGGGGACGCATGGGCCATCCTGGGCAGCGTGTACAAGCAGCAGAACAAACTTCCAGAGGCGGCCGATGCCTTGCAACATGCGATCACGTTGCTGCCGGCGCAGCCCGGGCCGCATATCACTCTGGCGGGCGTGCTCTCGCAGGAAGGCAAGCGAGACGAAGCCGCGGCCGAGCGGAAAGCCGCAGCGGAGCTGACACGCGTCGCCGTGAACCGGCAGCGTGCGACGTTCGCGACGAACACCGGCAACATGCTGCTCGCGAAGGGTCAGGTTGCGGATGCAATCGAGCGCTTCCAGGAAGCAGTGACCAGCGATCCCGGCTTCGCGGAGGCGCACACTGGCCTTGCCACTGCACTCGCACGGCAGGGTCGCGCTGCAGACGCAGCAGCAGAGCGGGAGAAGGCAGCGGCGCTCACGTCTAACGCGAACAGCCAGCCCAACGATGGAGGCGCGGCTGCACCGCGCTGACTATACTGACATCGCCGCCCACCCCGCCGGAGGTAGAGACGTTTTGAGCTGGACCCGCCGCCGTGTGCTTGGCTCACTCAGCCGGACCGCGCTCGTTTTGCCCTTTGCCGATGTGCTCGCGATGGCGATCCAGCCCGCGGCTCGTGCGCAGCAGGCCGCGCCTGCCGCGCCTGCCGCGCAGCACGACTACGAAGCGAAGCCGGTTGCCCCTCCCCCGGGCCCTGCGTCGCCCGTCGCCGGCACGCCGCTTGGTGTCAGTTTCGCTGACGTGGCACGTGAGAGCGGATTGAACGCGAAGACGATTTACGGCGGCGAGGGCAAGAATAAGTACCTGCTCGAGACGACGGGATGCGGCGTGGCCTTCTACGACTACGACGCGGATGGCTGGATCGACATTTTCCTGGTGAATGGTTGGCGGCTCGAGGGCTTTGCCAAGGGACAGGAGCCGACCTGCCACCTGTTCAAGAACAATCGTGACGGCACATTCACAGATGTCACGGTGAAGGCAGGACTCGCGCGTAGCGGCTGGGGGCAGGGCTGCTGCGTCGGCGATTATGACAATGACGGCCACGACGATCTGTTCATCAGCTACTACGGCCAGAACGCGCTTTATCACAACAACGGCGACGGGACGTTCACGGACGTGACCACGAAGGCTGGACTGATGCAGCCGAAGACGCGTTGGAACTCCGGCTGCGCATTTCTCGACTACGACCGCGACGGCCATCTCGATTTGTTTGTGGCGAACTACATCGATCTCGACCTGAAGACGGCGCCCGTTCCGGAGTCCGGTCCCTGCACCTACAAGAGCATCCTGGTCGCATGCGGTCCCCCAGGGCTGCCCGGCGGCAAAAATCTTCTGTATCACAACAACGGCAACGGTACGTTCACCGATGTGTCCCAGAAGGCTGGCATGTGGGGCACCATCGGCAACTACGCCCTCAGCGTGGCAGTGGCGGACCTCGACAACGACGGGTGGCCGGACATCTACGTCGCGAACGACTCGACGGCGGCCACGCTCTACCAGAACCAGAAAGACGGCACGTTCAAGGATGTCGCCATCGAGTCCGGTGCCGCCTTCTCACCGGATGGCAAGCCGCAGGCCGGCATGGGCGTCTCCGTTGGTGACTACAACCGTGACGGCAATCTGGACGTGGTCAAGACCAACTTCGCGGGAGACACGGATTCGCTCTACACCAATCTGGGCGACGGCACCTTTGAAGACCACACGTATGCATCCGGGTTGGGCGTGAACACGCGGTACCTGGGGTGGGGTGTGGGCTTCTTCGACATGGACAATGACGGCTGGCTCGATCTGTTCATGTCGAACGGCCACGTCTACCCCGAGGTGAGCGGCTCGAAGACGGAAGCGCCCTACGCTGAGCACAAGTACCTCTACCGCAATCTTCGCAACGGTCGTTTCGAGGACGTCAGCGACAAGGCGGGCGCCGGTATTTCGGCCGCCGTTCCTGCGCGGGGCTGTGCATTCGGCGACTTCGACAACGATGGCGACCTGGACATCGTCGTCAACTGCGTTAATTCGTATCCACAACTGCTACGTTGCGACGATAGTACGAAACGCAACTGGATTAAGATCAAGACCGTTGGCGTGAAGTCAAACCGCACGGGCATCGGGGCGCGTGTCTCGGTCGCAGCGAAGACGGATCCAACTGCCACGAAACCTCTGCTGCTGGTGGATGAAGTGCGTAGCGGCGGCAGCTACTACTCGCAGAATGACCTGCGGCTGCACTTCGGTCTGGACAAGGCGGAGTCCGTCGATTCGGTCGAGATCCGCTGGCCTTCGGGGCAGGTGGACGTGTGGAAGAATCTCGCGGCGAACAAACTGTACACTCTGGCCGAAGGCGGCAAGCTGGTCAAGGCTGAAGCGCTCGCCAACTGGAAGAAGTAGCGGCTACTTCGACTTCATCGAGTAGGGGAACGAGAAGCGCCCGATTTGCATCAGGGCGTGCGGCTCGCCCGCGGCGGCATGCGGTGGCCAGATGCGAAAGCTCTCGACCCGTGTGATGGATGGATTGCGTACCGCGTCCACCTGGCCCAGCGGCTTTCCGGTCGCGGCCTGATAGAAGCTCACCCTCAGCGCATCCTGCGAGCGTGTCCAGCCGAAGACGTAGTCGCCCGCGGGCAGATCGAGAGTGCCGACCCGGATCGGTGCCTGAGCGAGAAAGTAGTGGGAGTATTTGCCCTCTGCCGAGTAGCCCGCAGTAATCATGACCACGCCAGCGATGAAATGGCCAGCCCCATCCGTGATGCCGGATGCCGTTCGGAACTCTGTCTCGATGCGCTCGGAGATGACGGGCGCACGATCCGGAATGACGGACTTCAACTCGTCGGCCGTTGCGGCACGCCAGCTCTCGCCATTCTGCGCCAGGAGCGAGGGAGCCATGCAGCAGACCGCGAGCAGCAGGGCAGAGAAGCGTCGACGCGAACAGTGCTTAGTCAAAATGAACGATGCCTCGCTGCAGTGCGGTGGTGGCGGCCTGCGTGCGGTCGCTGACGCCCAGCTTCCCGAGCAGGCTGTTGATGTGGGTCTTCACTGTGGCTTCGGAGATGAAGAGCGCGGCAGCGATCTCCTTGTTGCTGTTGCCGCCGACGATCAGGCGCAGCACCTCGGTCTCTCGATCGGTGAGGGCGGGAGCGTTCATGCGCTCGGCCAGACGCTCCGCAACGGGTGCAGGAATGCGGGATTTGCCACTGTGTACAGCACGTATGGTCGCCAGTAGCTCGTCCGTGTCCATCCCCTTTAGTAGATAGCCGCGTGCGCCGGCCTGCAATGCGCGGTAGATATCCTCATCGCCGTCAAAGGTGGTGAGCACAATGATGCGAGCCTGCGGGAACTCGCTACGAATGGCTCGCGTCGCCTCCACGCCATTCATGGCATTCATGCGCAGATCCATCAGCGTGACATCGGGCTTGTGCTCACGATAGAGCAGCAGTGCCTGCGCGCCATCGGATGCTTCCGCGATCACTTTCATTTCCGGGACGGTTGCGAGCAGCGCGACCAGACCTTGCCGAACGATGTGGTGATCGTCGACAACCAGCAGGCGGATTGGTTCGGTACTCGTAGCAGCAGACAGGCTCAAAGGCTCACTCGCAAGCGCTCTTATGGTATCTCGACCCGCAGGCGGATGCGCGTGCCCTTCGCAGGTTCGCTTTCAACCGTGAGCGTGCCCCCAACCTCTGCCGCGCGCTCACGCATGCCGGCCAACCCGAAGTGACCGCCTCGGACCAGCGCTGCCGGATCATAGCGGAAGCCCTGCCCGTCGTCCTCAATCGAAAGTTCGAGAGCACGCGTATCGTAGGCCAGTTTCACTTCAATACGCGAGGCTGCGCTGTGGCGAACGCCGTTTGCTACAGCCTCCTGGGCCACCCGCACGACTTGATCTTCTACCGCGACCGGCGCCGCACGGTACGTTCCACGTACCTCGAAGCGGAGCTTGGCAGTTCCCCGCGCGACCGCCTGGGTAGCCGCGCGATTGACTCGGGCCGGCAGGTCATCCGCTCCTGCGGACGCGGAGCGCAGATTCCAGATGGAGCTGCGTGCCTCCGTCAAACTGCTCTTCACCAGTTGCCGTGCCGCGTCGAGCTGCGTGCGAGCTGCATCGACAGAAGAGCTCAGTAGCCGCGAAACCAATTCGAGCTGAACGCTAATGCCGACGATGTCCTGCGCCAGTGTGTCGTGGATCTCGCGTGCGATGCGGTTACGCTCCGCCAGTACTGCTGCGAAGCGCGCCTCCACCGTGCGCACCCGCAGCCGGTATACCTGGTACGCGGCAAACAGCACAAACAGCACAAACAGTGTGCGGAACCACCATGTCTCCCACGTGTGCGGCAGGACTTGGATCTGGAGCGATGCGCCGGTGTCATTCCAAATGCCGTCGTTATTGGCAGCGAGCACACGGAATGTGTAACGACCCGGGGGCACGTTTGTGTAGTAGGCCACGCGACGCCCCTGTGCCTCTACCCAGTTCGGATCGAAGCCTTCGAGCCGGTAGCGGTAGCGGACGCGCGCTGGTGCGACGAAGCTCAGGCCAGCGTAGTGGACGGAGAGCCGTGTGTGCTCGGGCCCAATCCGGACACGATCGGTCGTGGGCACTGCAAGATCGTCCACTGTGACATTCTCAATTGCGACAGGCGGCGGGAGCCGGTTGTTTTCTGTGTGCTCCGGATCTGTAACGCTGATGCCGCGCAGGGTGGCGAACCAGAGCGAACCATCTGCAGTGCGGACTGCGGCTGGATGTCCGGAGGAACACTCCGCGATGCGCATGCCGTCGGCGACTCCATACTGCGCCACGTCCAGATGGGAGAGGCGGTGAAGAGCGAAGCTCTCCGCATCGCGTCGCGATACAAGGAAGATGCCGCTCGTCGATGCGAGCCACAGCGCGCCGCGGTTGTCCTCGAGAATGCTGAGCACCACCTCCGGCAGCCCGGTATTCGCAGGCACTGGAACGATCCGGCCATCGCGCAGCAGGTTGAGTCCGCCGCCATTCGTGCCGATCCACAGCGTTCCGGTCTCGTCCGCGTAGAGCGAGGTGACCACCTCCGACGAGAGTCCGTCATGCTGTGTGTAGCTGCGGACCGTGCTCGCGTCGACGTGGCTCAGACCGCCGCGCGTGCCCACCCAGAGCGCGCCGAGATGCGCGCGGTCTTCCGCCAGCGCCCCGACCAGGTCGCTGCCCAGACCATTTGCGCGGCTCCACTGTTGCAGCCGTCCTTCGCTGCGTCGCGCCAGGCCGCGCCGTGTGCCGATCCATAACGCGCCGGTGCTGTCCGTCAGCAGCGAGCGCACGAAGTCGTCCGGCAGGGCATCGGTGGCTGGAGCGGGCACAGCATGGTTCTGCTGCAGGCGATCAAGGCCATCCGGCGTGCCGACGGCGAGCGCGCCATCCTTCTCTTCGGCAAGCGAGAGGATGGTGTTGCTCGCCAGCCCCTGATCAGCCGTATACGCATGCCAGCCTGCGCCCTGCTGATGCGCGAGACCCGCGCCGTCGGTCCCCGCCCATACGCTGCCGTTACGCGCGGCGAGCAGTGTGCGGATCGACTCACCAGGCAGACCATCGGCTGCGGTGAGCGTCGAAAACCGCTGCGGACGCAACTCCATCAGCCCCGACGACTCCGTGCCGAACCACAGATTGCCTTCACGGTCTTCGAGGTACGCATCGGGCGAGAAGGTCGTCACTCCAGCCGCTTCTTTCCCGCTCTGCGGGTGCAGCCTTTCGAAGCGATCGTTTGCGTACCGCACCGTGCTTGTCTCTGTGCTGAGCCACAGCGCACCCCGCCGATCCTCGAAGAGCGCGCGCATGCGACCGGCGGGCAGGCCATCTGCGGACCCGCGAAATGTCACACGGTCTCCGGAGAGAATGGCGAGCCCCCCCGCTCCGCCTGCGTACACGCGACCGCTGCCGCCGGCCAGCAGTGCACGAAGCGGCAACATGCCCGCGGGGAGCGCGACAGAACGCATTGCAGCGCCGTCCCGCCGATAGAGCGTGTTCGCTGCTGCGATCCAAAGCGACTCATCGGGAGCAACGGCGAGCAGGTCCGCGGTGACGGGCAGGGTGGTGACCACCCGGCCCTCGCGCAACTGCTGCAACCCGCGCGCGGTCGCAATCCAGAGGGTGCCGTCACCGGCGCGCGCGGCGATCGGCAAACCGTCTCGACCGGTCAGCAGCGGGGCTGCGCCGGCGACCCTGCTGAAGTGCCGCTGGCCGTATAGCACGGCCTCGGGAGTCAGCACCCAGACCTGGTCGTTCGCGGCAGGCAGGACGTCCGCGATGGGGCCGGCCGGCAGTCCCTCCGCAGTGCTGAGCACGGCCAGCCTGCCGTGACTGCGCCGTAGCAGCCCGTCCGCTGTTGCGGCCCAGAGTGTGCCATCCGGAGTGGTCGCGAGCGCACCGATCAGGTTGCTGCGCATCTGCGGCATCGCGTGCCGATCGAATAGCGTGAAGTCGACACCGTCGAAGCGCACGAGCCCGCCATCGGTGGCGAGCCAGAGGAAACCATCCCCGGACTGAGCAATCGCGTGAACGGTGTTCTGGGGCAGGCCATCGTCGGTCTGCCAGATCTGCTGGCCAAGTTGGCGGAGCGGCTGTTGCGGATCGAGCGCGCCTGCGTGCGCCGCCGCGATGACCAGGCAAAGGCCCACGCAGGCGCGCAGCAGACGCGAACCGGCGAGATGTCGGGCGAGCAGCATGCTGGAAGAGAGACTCAGGAGAGGATACAGCCGCCGCTTTCAGGGCTGCGGAGCGGGGCTGAGTTCCTGCGCAGGCGGCTCGGGCATGGGCTCGATCCGGCCGAGCAGCAGCACGTATCCGGCGATCCCGGCCAGCAGGTAGAGGATCGGCACTGTAAATGCGATGGAGAAGGAGTGCGTGGCGCGGTAGAGGTAGCCAGTGATGACGGGCGCGGCAATGGCCGACACCTGGCTGGCGAGATTCATGATTCCGGCGACGCGGCCCACTGCGCCTGCTGGAGCGACCAGCGCGGGTAGCGACCAGCTGACGGGCGCGGACGCCGCGAGGCCACCGATGGAAACGCTGATCCAGAACAGTGCACGTCCGGGCGTGGTGGCGTGCGCCGCCCCAAGAAGGCCCATGCCCAGCAGCATGCCCGCGATGAGGACCGTCTGGCGCACCAGCGTGGACGGCGCCCCGCGGCGCATCAGCGCGTCCACCAGCCAGCCGCCGACCAGGAGGTCGGTGGCTGTGGCGATCAGCCAGGGGACGCCCGTGTAGAGGAACGAGTGAAGCAGATCGATGTGCAGCGTTACAGCGAGATAAGTGGGCAACCAGGTGAGAAGCAGGTAGAAGACATAGTTGTAAGCCCCATAGCCAATCAGGAGACCATAGATCTTCCGCTGCCGGAGCAGATACCGGAAGGGCACGTATGTCCCGGTGGCGAAGGCAGCAGCGTCTGTCGACGCGGAGTGCTGCGGTGCGGGATCGCGGTAGAGGAGGAAGAACAGCGCGCTATAGGCGAAGCTCGCCGCCGCGGTCGCGGCGAAGCTGATTCGCCAGCCCGCACGAAGGAGGAGCACACCGATCAGCGGCGCGCCAATGGCTGTGGCCAGTTTGGCAGCGGCATCGAACACGGCAGTGGGTAGTCCGCGCTCGTTCGCAGGAAACCAGAGCCCGACGGCCTTGGCGTTCATGGGGAAGATCGGCGCTTCACCCACGCCGAGCAGCATGCGTGCGGCGAAGAGAGTTGGAAAGGTGGGCGCGGCTGCTGCCGCGAGTGTCGCGACACCCCACAGCAGCGAGCCGATGCGGCCCACCAGTGCGACACCTACTGCGTCGAGCAGCGCGCCCACTGGTAGCTGACATAACGCGTACGTCCAGTTGTAGGCGCCGGCCAGATAACCGAAGGCAACTTCGTCGATGCCGAAGCGCGCGCGCAGCGCATCGTGCGCGACGGAGAGGTTCACGCGGTCGAAGAAATTGATCAGCACGCCCACGCCGAGCAGCATTGCGATCGTCCATGGCTGGCATCGTTGCGTGCTGCTCGATAGACGGATTCGATCGGAAGTGTGCATCAGACAGAGAGTGCGGGTATGCTGAAAGTATGGCTCTAGCGGCTATGTATGCAAGGCGGGATACATTCCGCCGCATGCTGATCGCGTGGCCGATGGCCGCGTTCGCGGCGCACCGCGCATTCGCGTACAGCACCAACACCAGCATCTTCTCGCCGGTGTCGACGCCCTCTCAGTCCATCTTCAGCCTGTCGATGTTTGTGCTTGCCATAACGGGCGGCATCTTCATCGTGGTCAGCAGCCTGATCTTTTATGCGGCGTTTCGCTTCAGGCAGCGTCCAGGAGACGACAACAGCGAACCAGCGCAAATCTTCGGCAGCAATCAGATCGAGCTGTCGTGGACCATCATCCCCATCCTGCTCGTTGTCGTTCTCTTCCTCGCGACGGCGCGCATGATTTTCGCCATCCAGGATGCGCCGAAGCCCTCCAGTGCCGTCGATGTGACCGCGATCGGCCATCAGTTCTGGTGGGAGTATCACTATCCCAAGCTGCACATCACGACCGCCAATGAGTTACATGTTCCAGTGAGCGAAGCGGCCCACTCGCGGCCTACGTACATGCAGCTCACCTCTGCTGACGTGATCCATGAGTTCTGGGTGCCGCGCCTCGCCGGCAAGACCGATCTCGTGCCGAACCGTATCAACGAGCTCTGGCTCGATCCTCGCAAGCCGGGCATCTACGAAGGGCAGTGCGGCCAGTTCTGCGGGATGGAGCACGCAAAAATGTTGCTGCGCGTCTCCGTGGATACGCCGGAGCAGTTCGCCACGTGGGTGCACCAGCAGCAGCAGCCGGCGGCTGAAGATCCTCAGGCTGCGGGCGGTCGGCGCGTGTTCGAGTCGCAGGCCTGCATGAACTGCCACACCATCCGCGGCACCTCCGCACACGGGCAGTTCGGTCCTGATCTGACGCACATCGCAAGCCGCGCGACCATCGCCTCTGGCGCTGCGCCAAATACGCCCAAGAATCTGTCTGACTGGATCTCCGATCCCGATTCCATTAAGCCCGGCTCACTGATGCCGGCCATGCACCTTCGGCCAGACGAGGTGCAGGCCATCACACGCTACCTCGAAACGTTGCATTGATGCGGTACTGAACGATGTTGTACTTGTCGAACGAACGTATCCCGTCGTCACTCATCCACCCGCACATGCACGCAATGTGCGCGCGCACCCTGCGAGCGCATCTGGCCCTCACCTAAAGGAGACAGCGGAGTCGCCGATGGCAGGATCGAGCATTCCGGTTCCCGGACTTCCGGATGTGACCGCGGAGGTCACCCGTCCCGAGAGCCTGCGCCCCACCTGGCTCGAATACCTTCACAGCTGGGTCGTCACGGTCGATCACAAACGGCTTGGCGTTCTGTACGTGCTGTTCGCACTCACGTTCCTGGTAGTCGCCGGTTGCGAAGCGCTGGTCATGCGTGCGCAGCTCTTCTTTCCTGAGAACCACCTGGTCAGCCCCGAGGTCTACAACCGGCTTTTCACCATGCACGGCACGACGATGATCTTCTTCGTCGCCATGCCTTTGGTCTTCGGCTTCGGCAACTACCTGGTGCCGCTGATGCTCGGCGTGCGGGATATGGCGTTTCCGCGCCTGAATGCATTCAGCTTCTGGATGTCGGCTTTCGGTGGATTGCTGCTCTACTACAGCTTCATCGGCGGCGCGGGTCTGCAGGGCGCGGGCAATGCGCCCGACTTCGGCTGGTTCGCCTACGCGCCGCTTACCGAGCGTGCCTTCTCGCGCGGACACACTGCAGATTACTGGGCGATCGCGCTCACCGTCTCGGGCATTGGCTCGATCGGCACCGCGATCAATTTCATCGCGACCACGTTCTGTATGCGCTGCAAGGGCATGACGCTGTTCCGCATGCCGCTGCTGGTCTGGCTTTACCTGGTCACATCCGCGCTGGTCATCATCGCCGTCAGCCCGCTCACTGCGGCGCAGGCCATGCTGATGATGGACCGCTACCTGGGCGCGCGCTTCTTCGATACGCAGGCCGGCGGCTCTGCGGTTTTGTGGGCGCACTTCTTCTGGATCTTCGGCCACCCAGAGGTCTATGTGCTCGTGATGCCGGCCTTCGCGGTCATCAATGAAATCATCCCGGTCTTCTCGCGCAAGGCCATCTTCGGCTATCCCGCGATGGTGGCGGCCTCGGTGGGCATCGCGTTCGTCAGCCTGGGCGTCTGGGCGCACCACATGTTCACCATCGGGATGACGTCGGTGTCGAACGCCTTCTTCACGCTGTCAACCATGCTGGTCAGCATCCCTACCGGCATCAAGATCTTCAACTGGATCGCGACGATGTGGGGCGGCAAGATCCGCTTCCGCGTCCCCATGCTGTTCGCGCTTGGCTTCCTGTGCCAGTGGCTTATCGCGGGGCTGACCGGCATCATGCTTTCCGTGTCGCCGTTCGATTGGCAGCTTCACAATTCGTACTTTGTGGTTGCACATTTTCACTACGTGATCGTCGGCGGCATCCTGTTTGCCCTCTTTGGCGGAATGTACTACTGGTACCCCAAGGTGACTGGCCGCATGCTCGATGAGCGGCTGGGCAAGTGGCACTTCTGGCTGTTCGTGCTCGGGTTCCATCTGACCTTCGACCCAATGCATATCCCAGGCATTGAGGGTATGCCACGCTGGATATTTACCTACCCGGCGGATCGCGGCTGGACGATCTGGAACCAAATGATCGCGGTCGGCGCAGCGGTGCAGGGAATCGCCATCGCCGTGTTCGTGGTCAACCTGATCTACTCCGGCCTGAAGGGTGAGCTGGCCGGGCCCGACCCCTGGGATGCATGGACACTTGAGTGGTCCACGTCGTCACCCCCACCCGCTTACAACTTCGCGACTGAGCCGGTCGTGCACAGCCGCCGTCCGCTGTGGGACCTGAAACATCCGGAAGATCCGGACGAGCAGGTGGAGGGCTGAGGCGTGTCGTCATCACGTAAATGGAACAGCGATCGCGACGAAAGGAATGGCCGATGAGCAGTGCGACTCTCGCGCACGCCCCGCACGGTGCAGCGCACGCCGACCCCGACTGGCAACTGCCTTCCCGCGGCCGTGTCGGCATGTACTCGTTGATCGCGGCGGAGACGGCGATCTTCGTCATCTTCGTCGTCGCATACGTCTACGACACGGGCCGTAGCGTCAGCGGCCCGCGGCCGCAAGATGTGCTCGAGGTGCCGATCCTCAATACGGTCTTCCTGCTCTCGAGCAGCCTGACCATCATGATTGCGGAGCGTGCCCTGCGGAAGGGCGCTGCTGCCGCATTTCGTGCCTGGTGGGGACTGACGATCCTGTTCGGTGCCATCTTCCTGCTTGGTACCGCCAAGGAATGGGCCAAGCTCATCACACATGACCACCTGACGATCGCTACCAATCTCTTCGGCACCACCTTCTACTCACTGGTGGGGCTGCATGCGTCGCACGTGATCGTCGGACTCATCATGCTATCGGCTGTGCTGGTCTTCTCCTTCATGGGCGCGTTGCGCCCCGAGCACACCGAGAAGGTCGAAGTGCTCGCACTGTACTGGCATTTCGTCGATGCAGTCTGGGTCGTGGTTTTCACCGTGGTCTACCTCGTAGGACGTTGAGCATGCCTGAACCTGCTGTGCACTCACTCCCAGTTGCGGCTCACCACTCGGACGGCGACAAAGTCGTCGCGCTGCCCGCGCCTACACATTGGCCTTTTCTTCTCGCCGCCGGTTTGACCTTTGTCTTTGCCGGTCTGGTGACGAACTATTACATCTCGCTGCTTGGCGTGGTCCTCACCGTGGCCGGTGTCGTGGGCTGGTTTCGTCAGGTGCTGCCACACGAAGTGCATGAGCCAATCGCGATCACTGAGTCGGAGCGCGAGACAGAGCGTGAGAATCGCCATGTGACGCGCGTGTTCTTTCCGAGCGGTGGACGAAGCATGACCCCGGGGACGACGTACCCGATCACCTCTGGGATCATCGGCGGCTTCGCCGGTGGAACCGTCATGATCGTGCTTGCCGAGATCTACGGCGTCGTCCGCTTTCACAGCATCTGGTACGTGGTGAACCTGCTCGGTGGCGCGGGTGTCGCTGGCTGGACCGCTCCCACTGAATCGGAACTCGCGCACTTCCATCTCGCGGCATTCCTTATCGCCGTCGCGATTCACACGGCATCCGCGTTTCTGGTCGGGCTGCTCTACGGTGCGCTGCTGCCCATCATGCCGCGCCATCCCATCCTGCTCGGTGGGCTGATCGCGCCCGCCCTGTGGACCGGCCTGCTGCACTCCATCCTCGGGTTGCTCAATCCGTTCTTCGACAACCACATCAACTGGTACTGGTTCGCGCTGACGCAGGTGGGCTTTGGTATCGTCGCGGGTTACGTGGTGGCCCGCAAAGGCCACATCCAGAGCCTGCGCGATGTTCCGCTCTCGGTGCGTCTCGGTATCGAGCGTCCGGCTCCGCCGCACTCCGGCGACGGGCACGAGGGCCAGCAATGATGCGTGTGTCTGCAGGCGTTGCCGGGTTGTGCGCACTTCTTGCCGTTGCGGGTTGCGGTCCGTTGCCGGGCAAGCCGAAGCCCGGCCCCGAGGTTCCGCGACCGGAGGCCGTGCTGTCACCCCGGCGGCTGTATCAGACAAATTGTGCCGGCTGTCACGGCGAAGGCGGCCTCTACGGCGCGTCGACCGCACTGGCTTCCCCGGTATACCAAGCCATCGTCGATGATGCGACGCTGGTGCGCGTCGTCGCGCAGGGCAGGCCGGGCACGATGATGCCGGCCTTCTCGCGAAGTTCAGGGGGCGACCTTACGGATGAGCAGGTGAATGCAATCGTGCGCGGTATGCGCGACGACTGGCGTCACGGCAACCCACTCGCCGGGCAGAATGCGCCGCCCTATGCAGACGATCATCCGGGTGATGCCAAGGCGGGTGCGCAGGTCTACTCGACTGTGTGTGCGCGCTGCCATGGTCCAATCGGCGGGCAGGCCGGCCCTGCTGGCTCCGTACTGAACCCCTGGGTGCTTTCGCTGATGTCGCCGCAGGCGCAGCGTACCACCGTGATCATCGGCCGGCCGGACCTGGGCATGCCCGACTGGCGCGGCCTCATCCCCGGCCACCCGCTCACCAATGAACAGATCACCAACGTGGTTGCATTTCTGAATAGCGAGCGGCCCACCCAGTCACCACCTGAGCATTCCACCGGCCAGCAAGCGAAGCAGGGCCACAGTCACCAGCAGGAGATGAGTGGAGGCATCCGATGAACCCGCAGTCCAGTCCGTCGCCCGAGTCCGGGTCTGAACCCAAGCCAGAGGCGAAGCTCGATCGCAGTCCCGAACGAGGCCTGCCCGATCCAAACAGCGATACGGTGCTCCAGCACGCCGCTAAGGTGGCGAGCGATCGCGAGCCGGGTGTATCCCGGCGCACATTTCTGTTCAAGCTCTCGCTTGCGATCAATGCGCTGGTAGCGGCGGCGATCGCGACCCCGGTGATCGGGTATCTGCTCGGCCCGGTGCGGCGCAAAGGCGGATACAACCACTGGGTACAGCTCGGGAATGTGACCGACTACAAGGAAGGCGAGACAGTTCTGGCGATGTATCGTAACCCGAACACGCACGAGTGGGACGGCGACACCGGCAAGGTCGCCTGCTACGTGCGTCGCACGGGGGCGCAGAGCTTTACGGTCTTCGCGATCAACTGCATGCATCTCGGCTGCCCGGTGCGCTGGTTTCCTCAATCGGAGCTCTTCATGTGTCCGTGCCATGGCGGCGTCTACTACGCAGACGGTGAGCGCGCCGCAGGCCCACCGGAACGCGGGCTGCGCACCTACCCCTACAAGCTCAATGGGCAACAGCTCATGATCGATGCCGGCCAGATGCCCACGCTATCCAACTCTGCCCGACTCGACCCCACCCTGGTTCAAGGAATCGCGCCATGTCCTGGTACAAGCAAGCCTACGATTGGGTAGAACGCCGTGTGCAGCTCGAAGGCTTCGTCAAGGAAGCGGCCGAGCATCCGGTGCCCAGCAAGACCGCCAGCTGGTGGTACGTCTTCGGCAGCGCCAGTTTTGTGCTTCTGCTGTTACAGATTGTGACCGGCATCCTGCTCGCGCTGGTGTATGTGCCCTCCGCCGGTTCGGCGTGGGACAGTCTGCAGGTGCTCAATCATCAGTTGCCGCTGGGCTGGTTCCTGCGCGGCATGCACGGCTGGGGATCGAACTTTATGGTCGCCGTCGTCATCATCCACATGGTGCAGGTGTTCCTCTTCGGCGCGTACAAGTTCCCGCGCGAGCTCACCTGGATTCTCGGCGTGTTCCTGCTGCTGATGACGCTCGGTATGGCCTTCACCGGCCAGGTGCTGCGCTTCGATCAGGATGCGTACTGGGGACTCGGTATCGGGGCGTCCATCATCAGCCGCGTACCGCTGATCGGCGGCCAGCTCGTGCAGTTGATGCTCGGCGGCCCGATCATCGCAGGCGCGACGCTCACGCGCTTCTTCGCTATCCACGTGTTCGTGATTCCCGGCACGATGCTGGCTTTCGCGTCGCTGCACACCTGGCTCGTGCTCAAGCTCGGTATCAATGAGTGGCCGACACCCGGCCGTCTGGTCAAGCGGGACACATACATCGAAGAGTACAACGAGCTGTCGCACAAGCACGGGCTGCCCTTCGTGCCCGGCGCTGTGTGGAAGGATGCGATGTTCGCGGCCGGCATTCTGCTGGCAGTCGCTCTCTGTGCTCTCTTCCTCGGCCCCATCGGCCCCACGGGTGTGCCTGACCCCACCATCATCCAGACCGCTCCCAAGCCGGACTTCTTCTTCCTGTGGATCTACTCCGCGCTCGCATTCTTACCGCCATCGATCGAGACGCCGGTGATGTTCGTCGCTCCGGTGATCGGCATCGGGATCATGCTCGCGCTGCCGTTCTTCGCTGGCGTCGGTGAGAAGAGCTGGCACCGTCGGCCCGTCGCTGTGCTACTGGTCGCCTTTCTTGCGGTCTTCTTCGCAGCATTGACGCACCTCGGCACGTACGTCCCGTGGAGCCCGCGCATGGAGGCTTGGAGTTCCGCACCCACACCGGTTCACTTCATCAAGGGCACCACGCCGCTGGAACGACAAGGCGCAGTCGTGTTTCAGGAGAAGCAGTGCCGCAACTGCCACATGCTGGGCGGACTGGGTGGCCGGCGCGGACCCACGCTCGACGATGTGGCGAGCCATCTCACCTATGACCAGCTGGTGCGTCAGGTAGAGCAGGGCGGCGGCAACATGCCAGCCTATGGCAAAACGCTTTCGCCCGCGCAGGTGACTGCGCTCGTCGAGTTCCTGGAGACGCTGCACCCGGCTAACGAGCAGCGTGCCTACGACGCATCGCGCCATGTCGCTGAGACGAACAGCCCGATGCCCAAGGAGCCGGTGGAATCGTTGCGCCCATGAACTGGAATCGATCATGCGCCGAGTTGATGTGCAACCCATAAACTGCACCCGGAGCGCGGTGCCCGCGCGGGCTTCGCGCATGCCACGCGGGATGCAGTGATGGCCCTTGTCACTCCCGACACAGCCAACGCAATCGCCGACTCGATCGTGCGCTCGTGGACGGCTCCGTTCTGGCCAACCCTTGGGCTGCTCATCACGGCAGCACTCTATGCACGCGGCTGGGGAGCAGCGCGAGGCACACGAGCGGCAGAGCTGCCGGCGTGGCGTGCGGCCTGTTTCTATGCCGGGCTTGCCAGTGCATGGCTCGCCATCGCATCGCCGCTCGATGCGCTGGGCGGAGTGCTGCTGCTCGCTCACATGGTGCAACACCTCGTGCTGATGTCGGTGGCACCGCCGCTGCTCATCCTCGGCGCCCCGCTGGTGCCGCTGCTGCGCGGGCTGCCGCGCGCGTGGGTGCGCAGCTTCGTCGGTCCACTCTCGATTGCGCCGGGCATCACCACGCTACGCTGCATCGTTGGCCATCCCGCGACGGCGTGGCTGGCCATGAACATAGCGTACCTAGGCTGGCATGTTCCGGCAGCCTATGAGCTCGCGTTGCGCTCGCCGGCATGGCATGAGGTCGAGCACGCCTGCTTCCTGCTGACTTCGCTGCTCTTCTGGCATGTCGTGCTTGAGCCGTGGCCCGCGCACTCGCACTGGTCGCGCTGGGCAGCCATTCCGTACCTCGTCAGCGCGGATATTGTGAACACCGCGCTGTCTGCCTTTCTCGTCTTCTCCGGCCGCGTGCTCTACCCGACGTACGCAGCCGCGCCGCGTGTCTCCGGACTGAGTGCCGCGCAGGACCAGGCTGCGGCGGGCGCGTTCATGTGGGTAGTCGGTTCGGCCATCTACTGGGTGCCCGCGATTGGAATCACACTCGCGCTGTTGTCGCGCAAGCCGCAGTCGCGCACTGCGGCAGCTCACGCGAGCCACGGGCTGGTCACCATAGGCGGCGCATTCGCACCCGGGACTGCCAGCGCTGCACGGGCATCCTCCGAATTCGACCTGCTGCGCCTGCCGCTGCTTGGCCCGTTGCTGCGTGCCCGCTACGGACGCCAAACATTGCAGGCGATCAGCCTTGGCGTGATCACGCTCATCATCATCGATGGGCTTTTCGGCCATCCCATGGCCGCGATGAACCTCGCCGGTGTCGTGCCATGGAACATCGTGCGCGCTCTCGCCGTGCTTGCGCTGCTATTTGTCGGAAACCTTTTCTGCATGGCGTGCCCGTTCACGCTGCCTCGAGAACTCGCGCGTCTCCTCGGCGGAGGACGCGTGCGCTGGCCTGCGCGCCTGCGCAGCAAGTGGATCGCTGTTGGCTTAATGGTGATCTTCTTCTACTGCTACGAGCGGTTCGCGCTTTGGAACAGTCCCGCTCTCACCGCATGGTTGCTTCTCGGCTACCTTGGCGCGGCCTTCCTGGTCGATGCTACGTTCCGGGGCGCTTCTTTTTGCAAGTACGTCTGCCCCATCGGCCAGTTCAATTTCGCTGCCTCCCTCATATCGCCGACCACGCTGCGGGTGCGATCAGAGAGCGTCTGCAGCACCTGCCACACGCGCGACTGCATCCGCGGCAACCAGCAGCAGCGCGGTTGTGAACTCAACCTTTATCTACCGACCAAACGCAGCAACGCCGACTGCACGCTGTGCATGGACTGCGTGAAGGCATGCCCCCACGACAACATCGGCATCCTGCCGCGCGCGCAGACGGCGGAACTACTCTCGACACAGCCGACGGCCTCGCTCGGTCGCCTGCCCAGGCGGCCGGACCTTGCGCTCGCTGTGCTGGTAGTCGTCTTCGCGGCGTTCGCAAATGCAGCCACCATGGTCGCTCCTGGAGCGGAACTCCTCGCTGGCCTCGCGCATCGGGCGCCATGGCTAGCCTCAACGTTCGGCAGCTTCATGGCCGTGCTCGTGGTTACGCTAGCCGCGACGTCGCTGGTCTGGTTGGCGTCGATACCCTTGCGCATCCTTCAACGCGCATCGGCCCGCGAAGCGTTTGGCCGCGCTGCCATGGCCCTACTACCGCTGGGGCTTGCCATGTGGGCGGCGCACCTGATCTTCCATCTTGCGATGGCCGCGCCTGCAGTGCCGTCACTGCTTGCGCAAAGCGTCGAGGATCTTCACCTCGCGGCGGTCGTTCCCCACTGGCAGGCTCCGGCCATGAGCAGCGCCGACACTCTGCTGGAGTTGCAACTGCTTCTGCTCGGCATAGGACTCATCGTGACTGTCTCTGTGGCATGGAAAGGTTTCGCGAGAAGCGGAGGCGGGCTGTCGCATCGTGTTGTCGCAGTCGCACCGGTCCTCGCCGTCGCAATCGCGCTGTACGCAATTGGCTTCTGGCTGCTGCTCCAGCCGATGCAGATGCGCGGCGTGGCCATGGGACCCATGTGACCCGGCGCACAGCGTTTTTGTTTGTCTTGTTGCTCTCGCTCAGCATGCGCGCTGCGCTGGCGGATGGCGGTCGCTTGGTGATGCGGCAGCCTGCTGGCGGCTGGATCGTGTCCCTCTTTGTCACGCCAGAAGCGCTCGGTACCGGACCTGCCGACTTCACCGCCATGGTTGAAGATCGCGCGACGGATCAGATCGTGCTCGACGCTGACGTGAGCCTTACCTTGACGCCCGCCAATGCAAACAGCAAGCCTATCGTGGTCCCGCTGACGCGCGCTGCGGCGAACAACAAGCTGCTGCAGGCCGCGACGGTGACGCTGCCCTCGCCGGGTCAGTGGCACGTGACCCTGAACGTACGTGAGCGCGGCGAGGAGGCGAGCGCTGCCACCGATCTCGTAGTGGCGGCGCATGCCTCCCGCCGCGCTCTGGTATGGATGCTTGCGGTACTTCCGTTCGCTGTGCTGGCCTTGCTGGCGTGGGCTGATCTGGTGAAGACCCGTGTGCGCCGCAAACAAGGCGCTGCACTCCATGGCTGAGCAGGTCCACATAGGCCGCCTGCTCAGCCACTCACTCAGTGCCCCTTTATGGTGTAGCTCGCAGACGCAACGGCACTGTTCTGATAGTCAGTTTTGACCGCGATCGCCTGAAGGAAGGTGCGCGATGTGATCAGGATGGGTGAGGTATACACGGCGGAGTTGGTCGTTGGTGTCGTGCCATCCAGCGTGTAGTAGATGGTCGCGCCCGCCGTTGCCGTCGTGATTGTCACGTTCTGCGGGTGACCGTAGTTCCGGCTGCCAGGAGAGATGACAGGCGTCGCCACTGCTCCCTGGGTCGCAGTCGGCAGCAGTCCATAGGCGACCACCGCATTCTGCCCCGCCAGGTAGACACGTCCGTTTGCAACCGTAGGCACGGTGAACTTCACCGCCTGTGGACCCTGGTCGCGTGCATTGCCGGCCTGCTCGCTGCTGTAGAGTGTGCGGCTCAGTGCGGTAGCGTCGTACGCATAGAGCACAGCGGGCAAGCCGCTGGTGTAGCCGCTGCCATCGCTGAAGCCCTGGTAGTCGACGGCCCACACGATGCCGTTGGTTCCGCCGTTCGCCGTGATGCTGGGGCTCGGCGCAGGGAAGTGGAAGGTGTTTGACGAGGCAGAGCTCGCGGCCGTAGCAAACCTGCCGTTTGAGAGCACATATGCCTGGAGCGTTCCGTTGGGGCTGCCAAAGTAGACGGTGTTGCCAAGCAGGCCAAAGCCGGTAGCGAAGCCGTTGTTGGCAGAGAAGTTCTGCACGTCGTGGTTCTGCGTGGTGTTGTAGCCCCCGAGCGAATCGCGATTCAGCAGGTAGAGCGTGGGTGCCTTGCTCTGAAGGATCAGCTCGTTCGGGAAGCTGCCTGGCTGCGTGGGCAGAATCAGCGGCGAATTGACACCGAGGTCGGCGTCATTGTTGGAGAGTGTGGTCTGGTCGTACGGGCTGAAGAAGTCGACGGGCGTCAGCGCCGGCGTCGACAGCTTGACGATGCTCTCCCCGAAGTTACGCGGACTGGGCGAGGTCAGATCGTTGTAGCCGTTTCCGGTGCTCACAAAAAGCGAGCCGGACGCATCGACGGACAGACCGCCGCCACCCTCCCAGATGCCGCCCTGCTCGCCGTCCGGCGTGGTGCAAAACAGACCAGTGCGGGTAAGGGTAGCGTCATAGCCGAAGACCCAGCCGTGATACACGGGGACATCGTTGTGCGAGCCGAAGCCCATGTACACGTTCCCGTTCACCAAAGCCAGGCCAGTGCGCTGCAGCTGGGACTTCGGATTGAACGCAACAGTTCCATTTACAGCATCCGTACCATTGCCGGTAACGGAGCCAGTGATCGCGACACTGCCGAGATCTGCACCCGTCGTGATGTCAATCTTGTGCAGCCGCTGGTAGTACGCGCTGCCTGCAGCCGAGACCTCTTTCGTCGCCGCGACGACGTACAGCGTGTGCGACGCGCCGTCGATTGCTGGTGTGCCGGTAATGCCGATCTCGGGACCCACGTCCGTCACCCCACCGGTGTAGACGTCGCCCGACGGCACAGTCGTAGTCGTAGCGCCGGCGCTGCCGATAATCAGCGAGGTCTGCCAGAGGATGGATCCGGTCGATGCGGTGAGCGCATACACCGAGTTGTGCTCGGTCGCTACGATCACAACGTCCTGTGCCGCCGCCCCGTTCACTGAAAGAGCAGAGACGAAGAGTGGCTGCGCGTAGACGTGGCCGTCCACTGCTGCCGTGAAGAGCTTGCCGAAAGAATTCGCATTTACGTTGGAAGGAGTGAGAACCGTCTCGCTGTTATTGAGACCGGTCCTCGATAGGTCATTGCGTTGCGTCAGTACATTGGTCTGGCCCAGAATCTGCGTCGGAACGAAGAGTGCGGAAGCAAGACAAACGAGTGGCAGGAGAGTGCGACAGTGCGGCATTGGGGGTCTCCGGAGATTGAAGGTGAACTGGCGGAGTTATCGTTGTCAAGATGGTAACTGGTAATTACCAGCTATCTAATGCGAACTCGCTGATTCTTCTCTTCAGTCTTCATGAAACGTGTGGAACATGCGCCACGTGCGGCGTCGCGGGTAGTGTCACATCCGTGCATTCACTCGAGACGCCAGGACCTGAGGCGCGGGAGTGGCGCGGCGAGATCGCTGGCTAAATGCTTCGCGCATTCATCTAGCGACCGGCAGAATGACGTTGCGACGGGCGATCCGTATAGTGAGGAGTTTGCCGCAATCTCCTATGACACCGACTCCTGCGCCGCTCCTTCTCAATGGAGATCCGATCGCCCTGGCCGACCTCCACGCTGTCGCTGCCGGCGAGCGTAGCGTTGCGCTCACGAACGACGCGCGTACGCGCATCGCTGCTTCGCGTGCTGCCGTTGAGCGCGCCGCCTCCGGCAATGCCGCTGCCTACGGCATCAACACCGGTTTCGGCAAGCTGGCGGAGGTGCGTGTACCTGCGGCAGAGCTCATGGCGCTGCAGCGCAACCTGGTGCGCAGCCACTGCTGCGGCGTGGGTGAGCCTCTTGCAGAGCGCGACGTACGCGGCATGCTCCTGCTGCGAGCGAATGTGCTTGCCCGTGGGGCCAGCGGTGTCCGGGGCGATGTCGTCGAGCTGTTGCTTGCAATGCTTGAGCACGGCATCCATCCTGTCGTTCCGTCGCGTGGCTCAGTTGGCGCAAGCGGTGACTTGGCGCCACTTGCTCATCTCGCGCTGGCTTTGATCGGCGAGGGCGATGTCTTCGTACGCGGGCAACGCATGCCCGCAGCGCAGGCGCTGGCCAGCGCAGGACTACAACCGCTTGAGCTACAGGCGAAAGAAGGGCTTGCGCTGCTGAACGGAACGCAGGCCATGGCCTCCGTTGGAGGGCTCTCGGTCCATCGTGCACAGCGGATCGTGCGCCTCTTCGACCTCGCGGGCGCGATGTCGCTCGAAGGACTGATGGGGACACCCGCTGCGTTCGACCCGCGCATCCAGCACGCCCGCCCGCACCCTGGCCAGATTGCCGCTGCACGACACTTGCGCGCGCTGATGGAGTCGAGCGAGATCCGCGAGTCGCATCGCGCGAACGATCCTCGCGTGCAGGATGCCTATTGCCTGCGCTGCATGCCCCAGGTGCACGGTGGCGTGCGCGGCGTGCTCGACCATGTCGCGTCGGTGCTGGAGATTGAGACCGGGTCGGCGACCGACAACCCGCTCGTGTTCCCCGCCGAGAGTGGCTCCGGCGAGTGGGACATTCTCTCCGGCGGTAACTTTCATGGAGCGCCGCTGGCCTACGCGCTCGACTACGCGGCGATCGGACTCGCAGACCTGCTCAGCATCAGCGAGCGCCGCATCGATCGGCTGATCAATCCCGATATCAACGAGGGCTTGCCGCCCTTCCTGTCCGATCGGCCGGGCCTGTCTTCGGGATTTATGATCGCCCATGTCACCGCCGCAGCACTGCTGAACGAAGCGAAGCTGCTGGCTCATCCCGCGAGCCCGGACTCGGTCCCAACCTCGGGCGGCAAGGAGGATCACGTCTCGATGGGCATGACCTCGGCGCTGAAACTGCGCACGGTCATCGAGCATGCTGAGACGGTCCTCGCCATCGAGTTCATGTGCGCGGCGCAGGCACTCGACTATCGCTTACCACTTCGTGCTGCCGTCGCAGTCGAGGCGGCGCGCGTCCGGGTGCGTCAGCACGTCGCGCCGCTGCGGGAGGACCGCGTGCTGTCCACCGACATTGCCGCTCTCACTTCCGTAATCCGCAACGGCGACTTCGACGAGTGGCTTGGCGACTGATGAAGGCCCGGTTTAGGGCCGGGGCCGCAGCGCAGCGAGAAACGACGCCGTATCACGCGTGTTCAGGACGTCTTCTGGCGTGAGCCATGCGCGGCGCAGCTGCCGGATGCCGTAGCGCATCTTGTCGAGCGCCGCAGTCGAGTGCGCGTCCGTGTTGATCGTGATCTTGCAGCCCTGCTCCTTCGCCAGCCGCAGGTCGCGGTCGCACAGATCCAGGCGATTCGGATCGGCATTGTGCTCAACCGCGACGCCCAGCTCGCCAGCCCGCTGCAGCACTGCCTGCAGATCGAGATCGTAAGGCTCGCGACGGAGCAGCAACCGCCCGGTAAGGTGTCCAAGGATGCGGAGGTATGGGTTCTCGATCGCACGCAGCAGTCGATCCGTCATCTCGGTCCGCGACTGGCTGAATGCTGAGTGCACACTGCCGATCACGACGTCCATCTCGGCCAGCACTTCGTCTGCAAGATCGAGCGAGCCGTCCGGCAGGATGTCGACCTCGATGCCCGGCAGCACGCGGATGCGCCCCGCCATGTCGGCGTCGACCTGGCGGATCGCACGGATATGCTCCATTGCCCGCGCCTCATCGAGCCCCGAGGCCATCGCCAGGTTTTGCGAGTGATCCGTGATCGCGATGTATTGGTAGCCGCGCGCCGCCGCAGCCTCGGCCATTTCGAGGATCGTGCTGCGGCCATCCGTCGCGACGGTGTGCATGTGCACATCGCCGCGGATGTCCTGCTGCTCGATGAGGCGTGGCAGAGTGTGTGCCGCCGCCGCATCGATCTCGCCGTTGTTCTCGCGCAACTCCGGGGGGATCCAGTCCAGTTCGAGCGCTCGGTAGATCTCCTCTTCTGTCGCAGCCGCGACCTCGGTTCCATCATCGATCCGCGCCAGCGCGTACTCGCTCAACGTGTAGCCGCGCTTGATCGCTCGCTGCCGCAGCGTGACGTTGTGCATCTTCGAGCCAGTGAAGTATTGGAGCGCGGCCCCGAACGAGGCGCGCGGCAGCAGCCGCACGTCCACCTGCAGACCAGTGCGCAGTTGGAAGCTGACCTTGTTCTGTCCCTGCGCGAGCAGGTTCGTGATCGGCGGATACGCCGCCGTGTAGGCGACGGCTGCTGCGACGGCATCCTCCTCGCAGGCCGGCCCCGTCACCAGCATGTCCAGATCGCCGACCGTCTCGCGTCCGCGGCGCAGGGAACCCGCCGGGGTCACGCTCTCGATGCCCGGAAAACCCTTCAAGTAAAGGGTGAGCCGTTCAGCCGCAGTCTCCACATCATCCAGGTGAAAGCGGCTGGAGTGGCGTCGGTAATCCTCGATGCCTTTGCGCAGCTTCTCGATCTGCTTGTCGCCGAATCGGGGCAGACCGGCAAGCTTGCCCGCATCGATGGCCTGCGCCAGTTCATCGACAGTCGACACGCTCGCGGCCTCCCACAACAGCGCGACCGTCTTCGGTCCCATGCCCGGCAGACGCAGCAGCTCGAGCATGGATGGCCGGTACTTCAGCAGGAGTTCATCCCGCAGCGGCAGAGAGCCATGCTGCTCGATGGCGAGGATGTTCGCGACCATCCCCTTGCCGATGCCGGGTATGTCGAGCAGGCGCTTCGGCTCGCCGCACAGGCTTGAGAGGGGCGTGGTGCTCTGCTCGACGGCTTCCGCGGCGCGGCGGTACGAGCGGATGCGGAACGGGTCGCCCGATCCGATCTCGAGCAGGTCGGCGGTTTCGTACAGAAGTTGCGCGATGCTGCGATTGTCCATAGGTGCGTGACGGCCCCCGGGGGCCGCCTACCAGCACTCTACGACAGCGCGCACGGTACAGATGGCCTGAGAACGCCGGCCACGCTATCGGGGGAAATATACGTTCAGACACAAAGGCCCGGTCAGTGCGCATTTGGCGCTGCCACCGGGCCCATTCCGATCACCGCTCCGTCTGGTTAGGCGGCGGCGGCGTGCGTCCGCAGCACCTGGTCAGCCTGCGGACCCTTCTGCCCCTCGACGATATCGAATTCAACATCGTCTCCCTCTTTAAGGCTCTTGTAGCCATCGAGCTGAATCGAGCTGTAATGCACGAACACATCGGGGCCATCGTCCCTGCCGATAAAGCCGTAGCCCTTCGCGTTGTTGAACCACTTGACCTTGCCTTTGTACTGGGACACGTGTTGGTTACCTCACTTCGCAGCAGATCAGGCCAGGTGCGCAGGCCGCGTTGCCTCCCCGCCTTGCCTCCCTAAGTGACGTGGGGCCGGAATTTTCGTTTGCAGAAAAAATGAGCGGCCCGGGCATCGCCGGGCCGCTGGCTCCTTTTTGAAACGGCACTCTCAGCCGCGGCCGTTCTCATCCGCCGCCGCGGCACGGGCGGCCGCGCGTTCGCTCCGCGCCCGTTCCTTGCGCAGCCGCTCGTAGAGCAGCGTCGCCGCGATCGTCTTGCCGTCCAAGATGCGTCCGGCCTCGATCTGCCGCAGCAGTTCGCTCAGCGGTACCGCAAACAGCTCGATCTGCTCATCCTCCTCGGGTTGAGCTTCGCCCGGCGTCAGTCCCTCCGCGAGGAAGATCTGCATCCACTCGCCGAGAAAGCCGGGACTCGCGAAGAATCGCACCAGCTTGGACCAGTGCTTTGCCTGGTAGCCGGTCTCCTCCAGCAGCTCGCGCTTGGCGCCGGTCAGCGCGTCCTCGCCCGGATCGATCTTGCCCGCGGGGATCTCGTACAGGTACTGTCCGGCGGCATGCCGGTACTGGCGCTCCATCAGGATCAGCGGATCGCGCTTGCTCTTCGCATCATCGACGGCCAGCACCACCACCGATCCACCGTGACGCACCACGTCGCGCCGGTGCGCGTCTTTGTTCCCCGGCTCGCGCACCTCGTCAGTCACCACCCGGAACAGCGGCCCCTCGAAGCTTACTTTCGACGAGAGCACCTCGACGCCCTTTGGATAACGCCGGACCTCGGCGTCAGCCGCGCCCTTGGCTTTGCCTTTTGGCGGCTTGCCCGCAACCTTGGGTGTTGCCGATTTGCTTTTGACATTCTTCGGGGTGGCACTCTTCTGGCTTGCCATGCTCGTCGTGTGTCCTCGTCAACAGCATCGCATGCTGTCTGCCGCGGCGCGCCGTACCCTGTACAACAGAGCAGAAGCACAAGAGCCCAAGCCGAATGATCATTGCTACCTGGAACGTCAACTCCATCCGCGCCCGCATCGACCATGTTCGTTCGTGGCTGACCGCGCATCAGCCGGACGTCCTGCTGATGCAGGAGCTCAAGGCAACCGAGTTTCCCGACCTGTTCTTTCGCGACCTCGGGTATGAGAGCGCGGCGGTCACACAGAAGTCCTACAATGGCGTCGCGATCCTCTCGCGCACGCCCATCGACGTAGTCAGCACAGCGCTACTCGGCGATGGCGAAGACACCCACGCCCGCTACCTCGAAGCGAACATCGCCGGGCTGCGCATCGTGAACATCTACTCGCCAAACGGCAATCCCATCGGCAGCGAGAAGTTCGTCTACAAGCTGGCCTGGATGGATCGTCTGCTGGTCCAGATGGCGCGCTGGCTCTCGAGCGGCACGC
>NZ_JBMGJV010000023.1:0-67937 GCF_051025295.1 Candidatus Dedyshia acidiphila
GGGCCCCCGCCGATGATCGCTATGTCGTAGATAATCTCTGCCAATCGTCACTCCCTGCCGGCCTGAACGCCTACCCGGGCCAAACACTCCATTCTACGCGTGTGCAACACTATCGCGGTGCGTCCCCACCTGGCCACGCTGCTGGATGACTTTCGCTCTCACGCAAGTGAACGCGCCCTCGTCAGCCACACCGGCAATCGCAGCCTGCCCACCACCTACGGCGCACTTGCCGAAAGCGCAGCCCGCGTCGCGGCGGAGCTCGAACGGCGTGGCATCGGACCCGGCGAACGCGTGCTGCTGTGGGGGCAGAACTCCGCTGCCTGGATCGCCGCCTTCTACGGCTGCGTGCTGCGCGGTGTACTGGTCGTTCCACTCGATGCAGCCGGTGACGCGGCGTTCGCCGCGCGTGTGATCGCCGAGACGACACCACGACTCATCATCGGCGACATGGCGCTTCTCGCGCGGCTGCCGACCTTCGATATTCCACGGCTGCCGCTCGATCCGCCCGGCACAGCGTTCGACAACGCACTGCCGCCGCCCAACCCGGTACCCTTGGCCGACCTTGGCCGCACGACGCCCCTGCAGATCATCTTCACCTCCGGCACCACGTCCGAACCAAAGGGCATTGTTCATACTCACGGCAACGTTCTTGCGTCGCTCGATCCCATCGAGCGCGAGATGGCGCGCTACCGGCGCTATGAACGTCCGTTCCATCCGCTGCGTTTCCTCCACACGCTGCCGCTCTCGCATGTCTTCGGCCAGTTCATGGGGCTGTGGGTGCCGCCGCTGCTCGCGGCAGAGGTCCACTTCGAAGGCCGGCTCGAGGGCCCACGCCTCATCCAGCTCATCCGGCGCGAACGCATCTCCGTGCTTGCCGCCGTGCCCCGCGTGCTCGAGCTGCTGCGCTCTCACGTGGTTCGCCAGGACGCGACGCTCGCTGCTCGTGTCGCCGATGCGTCGCAGCTCTCAGCACTGAAGCGCTGGTGGCAGTTTCGTCGGCAGCATCGCCTGTTCGGACTGAAGTTCTGGGCGCTGGTCTGCGGCGGGGCGACCCTGCCCGAAGACCTGGAGCAGTTCTGGATGCGTCTTGGCTTCGCGCTGATCCAGGGCTACGGCATGACCGAGACCACCGCGCTGGTCACGCTGAACCATCCCTTCCACGTCGCACGCGGCACCATCGGCAAGCCGCTCGCCGGCCGTGAGGTGCGCGTCGCCGACGATGGCGAGATCCTCGTCCGTGGTGCATCGATTGCGGCTACCGAGTGGCGCGGCGGCCGCGCGCAGCCCCGCTCCAGTGACGAAGGCTGGCTCCGCACGGGCGACCTCGCGGCGCGGACCAGCGCAGGCGACCTCGTCTTCGCTGGTCGCAAGAGCGATGTCATCGTCACCGCGGCCGGTCTCAATGTTCACCCGCAGGATCTCGAGGCCGCCATCACCGCGCAGCCCGGTGTGCGCGCTGCGTGCGTGTTCGCCTATGACAGCCCGGCCGGTCCGCAGCCCGCGGCAGCGCTGCTCGTCGCTGCAGACGCCGATCCCGAGCGCGCCATCGCCGCCGCAAACAGCCGCCTCGCGGACTACCAGCAGATCCGCCGGTGGCTGCTCTGGCCCGACCCCGACCTGCCCCGCACCACCACCGGCAAGGTGAAGCGCCGCGAAGTCGCCGCGCGCGCGCAGCTCGCCTTCGCCTCTGACGCACCCGTGGCGACCGGGCGCGATCCGCTGCTTGCACTGCTCAGCGGCATCCCGGGCGTACGGCTCGCGAATGCGAGCGACAGCAGCCGGTTGAGCGAGGATGTCGCTATCGACAGCCTCGGCATGCTCGAGTTGCAGAGCGCCATCGAGCAGCAGTTCGCGCTCGAACTCCCGGACACGGCCTGGCAAAACGTCCACACCATCGGCGATCTCCGTCACCTGGTCACGCCCGCTTCCGCATTCGTCTCTTCAACAGGCACGTTTGCTGCAGCAGCACCTGCTCGAACCGACGATCGCGACGACTACCCCCTCTGGCCCTGGTCCGCACCCATACGCTGGCTACGCAACGCGTTCCTCGAGTGCATCTCGCTACCGCTCACGCACCTGCTGCTCGCTCCGCGCATGGCGCGGGCCGCACTGGAATCACGAAGGCCCATGCTCATCGTTGCCAACCATGTCACCGCGTTCGATCTTCCGATCGTGCTCGCCGCGCTGCCGCCAGCGCTGCGGCGCAATGTCGCGGTCGCGATGGCGGGCGGCCTGCTCAGCGGCTGGCGTCACGCGCGTGTCGAGCGCCATCCGTGGACGCGTCCGCTTGCGCCACTCACCTATTGGCTGGTGACCGCGCTGTTCAACGTGTTTCCGCTGCCGCAGGGCGCTGGCTTCCGACGCAGCTTTGCGCATGCCGGCGCGGCACTCGATCGCGGCATGTCTGTCCTGCTATTTCCGGAGGGCCGCCGCTCGCCCGACGGCGCGCTCGCGCCGTTCCAGTCCGGCATCGGTCTGCTGGCACGCGAATCGGGTGTGCCCGTGCTCCCGGTGCTCACCACAGGGCTCGGCGAGATCAAACAGCGTCGCCGCCGCTGGTTCCGCCCCGGAACGGTCACCATCACAGTGGCAGAACCGCTGCTGCCGCAGCCGGACGAGACGCCGCAGGCCTTCACCGCGCGCCTCGAAGCCCGCTTCCGCGCGCTGGCTAAGCCAGCAGCTTCGCTGCCGCCTGCGCAAAATACGTCACGATGAAGTCGGCGCCTGCGCGACGAATCGACACCAGCGATTCGAGCACGGCACGATCGCGCTCCAGCCAGCCGCGCTCGAACGCCGCCTCGAGCATCGCGTACTCACCCGAGACCTGGTACGCGCCCATCGGCACATCGAAGCGGCCGCGCGCGGCATGTAGTACATCGAGGTACGGCATCGCCGGCTTCATCAGGATCATGTCCGCGCCCTCGCCCAGGTCCTGCTCGATCTCGCGCATCGCCTCACGCAGGTTCGCGCCGTCCATCTGGTACGTGCGCCGGTCGCCGAACTGCGGCGCAGAGTCCGCTGCTTCGCGAAACGGCCCGTAGAACGCCGATGCAAACTTCGACGCATACGACAGGATCGGCACGTGCGTGTAGCCGTCCTCGTCCAGCTCGTCGCGAATGGCGGCGACACGACCGTCCATCATGTCCGACGGCGCCACGATGTCCGCGCCCGCCTCGGCCAGTGATGACGCGGTGCGTGCCAGCAGGTCCAGCGTCGCGTCGTTGTCCACGTGGAAGTCGTCCGCGTCGCCGCGCACCACGCCGCAGTGGCCATGCGATGTGTACTCGCACAGGCAGACATCCGCGATCAGCACCAGCTTCTTCGCCGCGGCAGTCTGCTTCAGCGCGCGCAGACCCCTCTGCGTGATGCCGTCCGCGTCGTACGCGCCACTCGCGTCTTCGTCCTTGGTCGCGGGGAGTCCGAAGAGCAGCAGCCCACCGAGACCAAGCGCTGCCGCCTGCTCGGCCTCTTTCACCGCCTCGTCGACTGACACGTTGAAGACGCCGGGCATCGACGAAATCTCCCGCCGGACGCCTTCGCCGGGACAAAGAAACAGCGGGAGAATGAGCGCTCCGGGATGGAGGTGCGTTTCGCGCACCAGGGCGCGCATGGGAGCGGTCGTGCGCAGCCGGCGCAGGCGAGTCTGCGGGAAGTCCATAGCCCCATTCTAGTCAGGCGCACACGCGCCAGTGCGCGCCACCGGCGGGCTTGTAAAGTGGAGACATGGGCCTGCTGCCGTCCATTCCGCAACCTGTCGTCGAGACGAGCCGCGCCACGCTTGAGTGGGACGGCCTGCTCGTCGTCGTCGCCGAGCATGCGCAGTCCGCCGTCGCGCGCGAGTGGATCGCCGCCCTTGCTCCGTCGACAGACCGCGACTGGATCACGCAGCAGCACACGCTGATCGCGGAGATGCGCATCGCGCTCGCCTCGGGCTTGCGGCCAGCGCTGGCTGCCGTCATCGACCCCAGTCAATTGCTGGCGAAGGCACGCATCCCGGGCACTGCGCTCGAAGCCGATGAGCTGATGCCGCTGCTCGCGCTGGCCGACGATGTTGTCGCCTGGCAGGCCGCGATGTTCGAGCCGCCCGACGATCTCGCGCCGCGCATCGCCGGCCTGCGCGGCATGGTCGAGCCACTGCGCGGCAACCAGCTCGCCAACGTGGCGCGTTCGCTGCGCGCACGCATGAACCCGGACGGCTCGCTGACCGACGACGCGTCGCCCGAACTGCGCCGCATCCGCCGCGACATCGAGCGCCAGCAGCGCGCCATCGAGAGCAGCCTGCGCCAGGCACTGCGCCGCTTCGCCGGCGAAGGCGCGGCGCAGGACGAGCTCATCACGATTCGCGGCGAACGCTTCGTCATCCCCGTGAAGGCCGAGTTCAAGCGCCGCATCCCCGGCGTGGTCCACGGCGCCAGCTCCAGCGGCCAATCCGTTTACGTCGAGCCGCTTGAGACTATCGAGCAGAACAACGAGCTCATCCGCCTGCTCGACGACGAACAGGCCGAGGTGCATCGCGTCTACGTCCAGATGACCGGCGAGCTCGGCCGCGAATCGCATGCGCTCGATCTCGGCGCCGGCATTCTTGCGGAGGTCGATGCGCTGGCCGCACGTGCGCGCTTCGCCGACAGCTATGAATGCGCCGCACCTACGTTTGCACCGGAAGATGCGCCGGAGCTGCTCATGCAACGGGGCCGGCATCCGCTGCTCGAACGGCGCCTGCGCAGGCAGAAGCTCGCGATCGTGCCGCTCACGCTCGGGCTCGAGTCGAACGCGCGGCAGCTCATCATCAGCGGCCCCAACACCGGCGGCAAGACAGTGGCGCTCAAGACAGCGGGCCTGCTCGCGATGATGGCGCAGGCCGGCATCCCGGTGCCCGCGGAGCGCTTCGTGCTGCCCGTCTTCGGCTGCTTCCTCGCGGACATCGGCGACGCGCAGTCGATCGAGCAGAACCTCTCCACCTTCTCCGCGCACATCGTGAACCTGAACCACATTGCGGCGCGGGCGGACGAGCGCTCGCTGGTGCTGCTCGATGAGCTCGGCTCGGCGACGGATCCCGAGGAAGGCGCGGCACTCGCGGTCGCCATCGCTGAGCACTTCCTCAACGCGCGCACCTGGTCGATCATTTCGACCCATCACACCTCGCTCAAGGTGTACGCCGCCCAGCATGCCGGCGTGCTCAACGCAGCGGTCGGCTTCGACGAGGAGACGCTCGCCCCGACCTACGCACTGCGCCTCGGCGTGCCGGGAGCATCCGCGGGCATCAACATCGCGCAGCGGCTCGGGCTCGACCCGGCGATCGTCGCCGGAGCGCGCCGCCAGCTCTCGCACCAGACCGAGGACATCGCGCATTTTCTCGATCGCCTGCATGCCGACCTCGCCGCCGCCGATCGCGAACGTGCCGCGCTGCGCACACGCGAAGCCGAGGTCGAGCGCGAGCGGCAGAAGCTCGAGACTGAAGGCCTGAAAGAGTGGAAAGACAAGGTCCGCGAGCTCGAGAAGCAGCTCACCACGCTGCTCAAGGACTTCGAGTTCCGCATGCGCGAGGCGGTCAAAGCGGTCGACGACCGCATGCAGCAGCAGAAGCTGTCGAAGGAAGCGGAGCGGCGCATCGCCCGGCTGCGGCGCGAGTTCTCCGAGCAGTTCAACGCCACCGCCGTCGCGCAGCACACCGGCGCGGACAAGGGCGATCCGGCAGCGCAGCCACATGTGCCGCGCAATGTGGGCGCGGGAGACAGCGTGCGGCTCAAGTCGCTCGGACGCGTCGCTGTGATCGAGCGCGAGGTCGATCCCAACACCTTCGAAGTCGCCATCGGCCCGATGAAGATGCGCGTCGCGCGCACCGACATCGCAGAGGTGCTGTCGAGCCGCCGCGCACGAGAGATGGAGCTGAACCCGATCGAAGCGGCTCGCCGCCGTGGCTTCTCCGTGACGACGGCCACTTCGAACGACGACATGCGCTCCGAGATCAACGTCATCGGCCAGACAGCGGCAGACGCCAGCGCCGAGGTGGAGCGCTTTATCGACCGTGCCTTTCTCGCCGGGCTGGCCCGCGTCCGCATCGTGCACGGCACCGGCATGGGTGTGCTGCGGCGGGCGATCCGCGCGCTGCTCGCGCAGCATCCGCATGTGGCCACTGTGGTCGAGGCCACGCAGGCCGAGGGTGGCGGGGGCGCGACCATCGTCGACCTGAGACAGTAGAACAAGGCTCATTCCATCTAGTCAGCTTCATGGCGCAGTGATACTCTCCGTGCCGAGGCGGCAGCATATGGTGCGGGTTATCACAGTCGAGCGGGAGTACGGCAGCCGCGGCGCCGAGTTCGCTCACCGGCTGGCGGAGTATCTCGGGTGGCGGCTGATCGATCAGTGCCTGGTCGATGAGATCGCGCGCAAGATCGGCATGGACAAGCACGCGGTCGCGAACTGCGACGAGCGGCTCGATCCCTGGTACTACCGCATCGGCAAATCGTTCTGGCACGCCAGCGTAGAGCGGCTGCCGGCCATCATGACGTCATCCGAGGTCTTCGACAGCGAGCGCATGAGCACGCTGGTCCGCCAGTACCTGAAGGAGCGCGTTGCCGAAGGCAACTGCGTCGTGGTCGGGCGTGGCGCGGCCGCGGCGCTGGCCAATGTGCCGGGCACCTTCCACGTCTTCGTGTATGCGTCCACCAGCCGCAAGCTTGCCTGGTTTCGCGAGCACTTCCCGGACCGCCCGGGCGATGCGGAGCAGGAGCTCGAAGCCACAGACCGCCGGCGCTCCGAGTACATCCGCCGCTTCTACAACCAGGACTGGGACGACCACCGGCTCTACCAGCTCATGCTGAACTCCTGCATGGGCATCCCGGCGATGATCGGCTCCACGCTCGAGGCCGCGGGCCTGCAGCACAGCGTCCAGGCGAGCGACGAATCGACCGGAGCGGTCGCGCGCAAGGGCTGATCTCGACCAGCCAGCAATGCAGAAGGGCGGACCCGGATGGGTCCGCCCTTCTTGTTTTGGTGAGCCGCTTAGCGACCGTGGCCGTGACCACCGCCATCGTGCGGCATCATGGGGCCACCACCGCGCGGACCCTGCGGCTCTGGCCGTGACTGCTGTGGCGCGGGCCGGTACTGCGGCTGCGGCTCCGGCCGGTACTGCGGCTGCGGCTGTGGCGCGGGCCGGTATTGCGGCTGCGGCTCCGGCCGGTATTGCGGCTGCGGCTGCTGCCGGTACTGCGGTTGCGGCTCGGGCCGATATTGCGGCTGTGGCTGCTGCCGGTATTGGGGCTGCGGTTCCTGGCTCATGCCCGGACGGTAGACCGGGCCGGCCGCGGGGGCAGGACGCTGCGGCTGCATGACCGGAGCGCCACCCTGGACTCCACCCTGGTACGGTGACGGCCGCTGGCCGTAGGTGTTGCCCTGCTGCGGCGTCGGGTACGGCTGCCGGTTGGCCATCGTGGGCTGCATCGGCTGCACCGGACGGCCGGGGCTCATCGGCTGCGCTACCGGACGGTTCGGCTCCGGCATGCGGCCTGCGTTATTGTTCATGGTCGCCGTCCGCGGGCTCGTCGCAGTGCTGACAGGGCCGCGGGTCTGCATCGGTCCAGAGGCCGGCATGCGGGTGACGGGCAGGTTGCGGTCGAAGGTGACCGGCTCGGGGCGCGCCAGGTTCTGCGGCCGCCCATGGTTCACGTTGGCGAACTGCATGCGGTTCTGCGCGGCGCGCATCTCGTTCTGCTGCTGCGCTGCCAGAGGAGCCGCATGGTGCTCGTTCATGAAGGCCATCTCCTGCGGCGTCGGGCGCGCCTGCACGCCGCCCTGGCCACCGCTGAAGGAGGTGCGGTCCCCGCCGTAGTTGTTGATCACGGTCTTGTTGTAGACATTCGTGATGTTCACCACGTTCACGTTGGTCACGGAGCGGTTGTAGTAATAGCGGTCGTGATCCCAGTAGCCGCCCTCAAAGCCGTGGCCGAAGTAGCCGAAGCCGTAGTTCACACCACCGTAGAAGCCGATGTGCGGCCCCCAGTAGCCGGCATGCCACAGGTAGCCCTCATCGCCCCAGCCCCAGTAGCCCGGCGTCCAGAGTGCGCCGGTGTAGGGCGCAAGCACCCACGCGCCGGGTACCCAGTAGTAGCCGTCGTCTTCGTCGTAGGCCCAGTAGCCGGGCGTCCAGATGTAGCCGGCGGCGGGGCAGATGGGCTGGGCATACACCGGCAGCACGGGCGGTGCGCCGATGCTGACCGACACGAACACACCCGCGAAGGACGCTGCGGGGACAGACCCGATGGTCGCTGCCAGCACGATGGAGCGGATTGCGGTGGCGATGCGCATGACGGTTTCACCCTGGCCGTCTGCTGAGTCCCTGCCGGCCCGCTTCTCACCTGCCGCGGGCCCGACTCTCAGTCCGGCTTACTTTCCGGTCTCTCAAGCCAGCATGCGCTCGAGGGACATTGGTGAAGACCGCACTTCTGGGGGAAAGTTGCGCGGGTAACGTGACCCGGGGCCCGTCCCCTCCGGCTACCCGGTGGTCTGGAGGTAAGTCGCTGGTGCGGAAGAACTTCGTTTCCTGCGAACAGGAAGCTTCGGCGCTTCTATGTCGACCAAAGGAGGGAGCTCGATGAAAAGTGAACTGAAAATTCCAGACTTCCAGAACGAGGCAGAGGAGGCGGCCTGGTTTGCGAAAAATCAGGATGCGATGCTCGAGCGCTTCAGGTCCGCGGCCAAATCGGGCGCGATGGGGACCGGAACCCTGGCACGTCGCGGTGTGACGCCGACGACCACGATCCGGCTCGATCCCGCGGACCTCGAACGAGCCAGGATGCAGGCCGCGGAACGTGGTCTGCGTTACCAGACCTACCTGAAGATGCTGATCCACCAGGCGCTCACGCGAGAGTCGAAGCGCGCACCGAAGAAGACTCGACGCGACCCAGCGGCCTGAGCGAGTCGGACCTCTTCTGCGCCTCTACAACACCCAGCGCAGCATGCGCCGTACTGTTTCGAGGGTGGCGCCGTAGACCAGATGCGCGGAGATGCCGCCGGGCAGGGCGTCTTTGCCGGTCTTTGCCTCGGATCCCGGTAGAACGCCGCTCGGCAGGAAGGGTGCGAGCACGTCCGGGCCGCCCAGGAAGAGCAGGCTGGCGAAGCCGGTGCCGTAGCCGGAGCGGGCCATCGGGACCAACTCCACAGAGATGCCATAGATCGCGCCGGCGAGTGCGCCAGTGAGGTAGCGCATCTGCGGCTTGGCCGGCAGCAGCGGGATCGAGGGCACGGTCGAGCCGACCGGCAGACCCGGCCGCGACGGGGGCGTGGACACCGCGGACGCATCCGCTCTTCCGAACGCGGAGCTCTCCGCACGGCCCGTCGCTGCATCGCCATGGAGCGGAGCGGTCGAGGATGGTGCCGGGGAGGTGCTGGTGTGGAACGCGGACTCTTCGGCAGGATCGCCCGAACCGAGACGCGCAGCCGCAGCGGCGCCGCGATGGTAGTTGTCGAGCACCCACGTCGCCACGAGTCCGCCGACCAGGCCCGCGGCCAGTCCGGCGAGCGGCTTGGTGCGACGCTTCACCCTGGCCTTTGCCCGGCGTTCCTCGTCCTGTTTCTTCCTGCGCTGCTGGTCGGCCTTGCGCCGCTTGTCCTGCTTGCTGTCACTGAAAAGCATGGGCACCCCCTCGTCGATCTGCTCGCGTCACGCGGACAGGGATGTCGTCATCATCCCAGGGCTGGACGGCGTGTGCCGTCCGTTTCGCCCCTCTTCTTCCGATGAGATGCAGAGCAGCACCCGCGCTGCGCGGGGGCTACTTGGTGCGCGCTTCCGTGACTTCCATCGGCGTGTGGCCGTGGTAGTCGGTGTAGAGCGCGGGAAACTCCTGCTTGAGCGCCGCCACCTTGGGCCGGTCGTTGATGAAGATGTACGGGTTGTCGGGATTGTGCAGCGCGTAGTCCTGGTGGTACGGCTCGGCCGGGAAGAAGCCCTTGAGCGGGGTCAGTTCGGTAACGATGTGGCGCGAGAAGACATGTGCGCCCTCGAGCTGCTGAATGTAACTCGCAGCCACGCGGCGCTGCTCGTCGTTCGAGTAGAAGATCGCGCTGCGATAGGAACTGCCCTCGTCCGGCCCTTGGCGGTTGAGCTCGGTTGGATCGTGCGCCACGCCGAAGAAGACCTGCAGCAGTTGGCCGTAGGTGATCTTCGCCGGATCGTAGGTGACCTGGATCGACTCGGCGTGGCCGGTCGTCTCGGTTGAGACCTGCTCATAGCTGGCGTTGGCGGCGGCGCCGCCGGCATAGCCTGCCGTGACGTGAGTGACGCCACGCACGTGTTCGAACACGGACTGCGTGCCCCAGAAGCAGCCGCCGGCAAAGACGGCGGTGGCGTGTCCACCCACCGAGGCCAAAGCCACATCGGCGTGGGGCGCGGGGATGGGCTGCACGGTGGCGGCGTTCACGGTACAGCCGGCGAGCAGGGCGACAGCGCAGACAACGGCGGAGGAGGCAAGGGCGACAAGCGAACGGCGAAGGGCTGGCATGGATGTCTCCTCCCGATTAGAAGACGGCACCCCGCCGCTGGTTACAGGAACTGTGGCCGGGCACAATAAGGGTATGGAGAGTACGACACAGACCCGGCTGGCGGATGCGGCCGCCGGCACGGTGCGGCTCGCAGGGCCAGCCGACCGGAACGCGATCTTTGCGCTGGTGAACGCCGCGTTTGTGCTGGAGCGGCCGCTGAACAAGGGCGGCCGCGAGCGGCTGGCCGAGGACGGCGAGCTTGAGATGCTGATGGCCCGGGGCGTCTTCCTTGTCTGCGAACACAAGCGCACGGACCAACACAAGACGAACCAGGATGGAACGAACCAGGACGGCACGCTGGCGGCGTCCGTCTATCTTGAGCCGGGGTACGGTGGCCGGATCGGCCACTGCTACCTGGGCATGCTCGCGATCGATCCCGCACGGCAGCGGGCAGGGCTGGGACGCCGCATGATGGAGGCAGCCGAGCAGTATGCGCGGTCCGCGGGCTGCTTTGCAGTGGATCTGCGCGTCGTCAGCCCGCGCGAGACGAAGCTGGTGCCGTTGTACGACCGCCTGGGCTACCGGGTGGAGGGCACCGAGCCGTACCCCGAGGAGCTGGCGGCAAAGATGGTCGCGCCGGGCCACTTTATCTGCATGACCAAGCCGGTCTAGAACCAAAAAGCTTGGCAGAAAAGAGACTTCGGGCCGCGACGAAGGGTTCCGCGCGGCCCGGGTCAGTTGCGGTGCTGACGAGGGATCAGGCGACCTTGCTGTCACCGGCCGCGACCGGGGTCGGCGGCATGGAGGCCGAGCGGCGCGCCAACTCCTCACCCTGCTGCAGGCTGTTCGCGATCTCGTGCACGAACTGCGGAGTGTCGGCGACGCGGAGACCGTCCTGGCCGATCCAGCTGCCGACGCCGTCGGTGCCGAGCGGGCCGTTGCCGGTCGAGTCGTTGTAGTACTCGTCGACGATGCCCTGGGTGGGCGGCAGCAGGCCGATCTGGAAGCGGCCACGGCCCAGCGAGTCGAGCGCGGCGGTGAACGCCTTCATGTGCGTGATCTCGCGCGTCATCAGGAACTGCAGCGCCGACTTGGTGCCGGGGTCGTCGGTCAGGTGCATGATGCGCTCGTAGGTGATCTTGGCGCGCGCTTCGGCTGCGATGTTGTTGCGCAGATCGACATCGAGCTCACCGGAGATCTTGAGGTAGTCGGCGGTCCAGGGATTGCCGGCCGAGTTGAACAGGTTGAGCCCGCCACCGCCGGTAACCGCGACGAGCGGATCCTGCTCGGCGTCTTCCATCGCCTTCTTGATCGGCGCCATGTGCATGCGGATCAACGCGCCGACGACTTCGAGGTGGCTGATCTCCTCGGTACCAATGTCCATCAGCAGGTCCTTGCGCTCGGGGTCGTCGCAGCTCCAGCCCTGGATGGTGTATTGCATCGCCGCTGCCAGCTCACCGTTCGCGCCGCCGAACTGTTCCAGCAAGATGCGGCCAAAGCGAACGTCGGGTGTGCCGACATTGACGTCGTACATCAGCTTCTTGACGTGGTGATACATCGAAACCTCCTGTCTCCCTTGGTGGGATGGAGGTCCCCGGCAGAGACGTTCGCCGACGAGAAAACTTATTCGCGGCGCCGCGTGTGGTTGTCCGGGAACTTTGAGAGTTGGCGCGGAGCTCCTGATGGCTTCAGGTAGTGACTTCGGATGCGCTAACCGTTACATTTCTGCTCCGGCCCGGGCCCCGGCTGGGGTAGGCTCGCCACCATGCATGTGCCACTGCACGGGCGACGTTTGCTGCTCCCCCTCATTGCATTCTTCACGTTGGCTGCGCCAGCCGCACTGGCAAAGGATGCGAAGCCGGACGGGATGGACCTGGTCCGCCGCGGACTGGAGCTGACGGACCTGCGCGAGGGCGGCCCGTACCACATGCATGCGCAGTTGCAGATGCACGACTTTCTGGAGCGCAAGGACATCACGGGCGTCGACGACGTGTACTGGCAGTCCGCGAAGCAGTGGCGGCGCGAGCTGCGCATGGCGGGCTACTACAGCGAGTCGGCGCTCTTTCTGGACGGCCAGCTCTACCGCCTGCGCGCACCGAACTTCACGCCACCGGCGGCCCGGCGGGACGTGGCCGCCAGCCTGCGGCTGCTGCCGGACGCGCTGCACCTGAAGGCCGGCCGCGTCAGCAGTCGCACGATCGGCCGCAGTGCGGCTGAATGCGTGTACCTGAGCGGCAGCGGCGAAGAGAGCAACTGGTGCTTCGACGCGACCAGCGGGCTGCCTCTCGCTCACTTCCTGAAGAGCTACGACGATCGCATCGAGTTCGCCGGCTACAAACCGCTGGGGACCAGATTTGTCCCTGGGACGATCCAGCATTTCTGGAAGGGGAAGAGCTTCGCCACGGCTGCGATCGAGACCGTGGAACTGAACCTGCCGAAGGACGCGAAGCTATTTCAGCCGTTCCCGAAGGCAGAGGTGCGGCCCTGGTGCGATGACACGGATGGCCTGAAGGCGATCACGACAACGCGCCCCGATCTGCCGCAGTGGGCCCGCTCCAGCACCGGCCTGCAGTTGACGTATGAGGTGACCATCGACGCCAAGGGGGATGTCGCCAACGTGGTGCCGATGGCGGAGAATCCTCCGCTCGATGTCATCGTGATGCAGACACTGGCGCATTGGAAGTTCCACCCTGCGATGTGCGGCAGCACACCGGTGCCGACCGACATTGTCAGGAGCTTTCGCCCGGAGTGATTCTCCGGCTGCTTCAGCGGGGGGGCCAGGCTGCAGCGGTCCAGGTTGCGGTCCGAGCGTTCGAACAGGCCATGTACGATAGTCAGTTCGCATGCCCAACCCACCCATCCTCTTGATTCACGGCGGCGCCTGGGCTATCCCGGATGACGCTGTTGACGCGCACCGCAGCGGGGTTCGCTCGGCGCTGCTGGCCGGTTATGCCCTGCTCGATCGGGGCGGTTCTGCTGTCGATGCGGTCGAGGCCGCTGTCGCCGTTCTAGAGGACGACGAGGCGTTCGACGCCGGCCGGGGATCGTTCCTGACCCGCGATGGCCGCGTGCAGCTGGACGCCTTGCTGATGGATGGCGGCGCGAGCGGCACCATGCGTGCCGGCGGCGTCGCGTGTGTGGAGCGCCTGCGCAATCCCATCCGGGCGGCTCGGCTGGTCCTCGACAAGAGCCCGCATGTGTACTTCGTGGGCCGGGATGCGGAGACGTTCGCGTCCGAGCACGGCATGCCGCTGATCGAGAACAGCGAATTGGTGCTCGACCGCGAGCGCAACCGCCTGGCCGAAGCGCAGGCCAACGAGCGCGCGGGACTCCCCGACCAGACTTTCTCCGGCAGCCTCGCGCCGACGGCACATCTCGATTCGCACGACACGGTCGGGGCGGTGGCGCTCGACGTCGGCGGCAATCTGGCCGCGGCCACCTCGACCGGCGGCACGCTCAATAAGGCACCCGGCCGCGTCGGCGACTCGTCGCTGATCGGCTGCGGCTGCTATGCCGACAATCACAGCGCGGCGGTGTCGCTGACTGGCTGGGGCGAGCCCATCATGAAGCTGGTGCTTGGCAAGTGGGCTGTCGATCGAGTGCTCGGGGGCGACGCGCCCGCCGATGCCGCGCAGGCCGCGATTGCGTACCTCTTCCGCCGGCTGGGCGGCCACGGCGGCATCATCCTGCTCGGGCCCGATGGCCGCTACGGCATGGCGCACAACACACCGCGCATGGCGTGGGGCATCTGCAGCCAGGAGGGTTTGCAGGTCGGCATCGAAGCATGACGCCGCTGCCGCTGATCCTCGCCTCTGCCTCGCCGCGCCGCCGCGAACTGCTGACGCAGGCGGGCTATGCCTTCACCGTCGTCAGTGCCGACATTCCCGAAGTGCGAACGCCGGGGGAGGAGCCGATCCGCTTCGCCACACGCCTCGCGCGAGAGAAGGCAGAGGCCGTTGCCAAAGCGCACCCGGAGGCGCGAAGCTCGCTCATCCTGGCTGCGGACACCGTCGTCGTCGTCGATGAGGAGGTGCTCGGAAAGCCGCGGGATGCAGCCGACGCGGCCCGCATGCTGCGCCTGCTCGCCGGCCGCACGCACCGCGTCATTACCGGCGTGTGCCTGCTCGCGGGAGATCGGCAACAGAGCGCAGCCGAAGTCACGTTTGTGCAGTGCACCACCCTCTCGGACGCGGAGATCGAGGCCTACATCGCGACCGGCGAGCCGTCGGACAAGGCTGGCGCTTACGCGATCCAGGGCCGGGCCGCGCGCTGGATTCCCCGCATCCAGGGCTGCTACTTCAATGTTGTCGGGTTGCCGCTCGCGCTGGTCAGCAGCATGATCGAAGCGATGCAGCCGGCCATCCCGCCGAGCTCGAAGAGCTAAACCGTCTCAGCAATCATCGCGGCCAGCAGGGCGGTCCTCGGCGCGAGCGCGTCGATGTCGATCGACTCATCCGGCGCGTGCGCACCCCGGCCGACCGCACCCATGCCGTCCAGCGTCGGCACGCCGAGCGCGGCCGTGAAGTTACCATCCGAGCCGCCACCCGTCGCTGCCTCTTCGAGCACAAACCCGAGCTCGCTCGCGATCTCCCGGGCCTGGGTGAACAGCGCCACGGTGCCTGCGCTGCGCTCCATTGGGGGGCGATTCAGCTCGCCGGTGATCAATAACTTGCAACTTGCATCCCGCGGCTGAAGGGCGCGCAACCTGCGATCGATCGCCTCACCGTCCGCGACACTGGTGACGCGCAGATCGATGTCGGCCCAGGCCGCCGCCGCGACCACGTTCGACTGGGTGCCACCGCCGATCACGCCGACGTTCAGCGTTGTGCCCCGGTCCAGGTCCGTCAGCGCGCTGATCTGCTCGATCTGCCATGCCAGCTCACGCACCGCGCTGTGGCCGGCCGCGAAGTCGACGCCGCTGTGCGAGGCCAAGCCGGTCACCTCCAGCCGGTATTGCCCGACGCCCTTGCGCGCCGTCTTGTAGGCGGCCTGCGGACCCTGCGCCGGCTCAAGGACAAACACTGCCCGGCAGCCCCGCGCTACCTCTTCGATTCGTTGGCGCGAGTGATGGCTCCCCGTCTCCTCGTCGCCGGACAGCACCAGCACGACCGGGCGGAGGGGATCCGTTGCGCGCACCAGCCGCACCGCTTCGAACGCCATGACGACGCCCGCCTTCATGTCGAGGACGCCCGGCCCCGCCGCGCGATTGCCTTCTCTCCGCCACGGCATCTGCTCCAGGGTGCCGACCGGCCAGACGGTGTCGAGATGGCCCAGCAGCAACACGGGCTTTCGTGCGTCCTCCCAGTCTCCCCAGCGCACTTCGAGCACCCCCGCCTTGCCCGTCGGGAGGTGGCGGAGCACGCGACCGCCCAGAGCCTTCGCCCACTCTGCACAGAGCGACTGCGCCTCGCTGACCCCCTCCGGGAAGGATGTAGGACTCTCCAGACGAACCAGAGCAGCTACCCTTTCGAGCGTGCCGTCGATCTGCCCGGCGAGCTCGCCCAGCCACTGGCCGTGGCGCGCAACTCTCGATTTTCCAGACACTTGTGTGGCGGCTAGGGAGTCTCCTACTTGTGGTATTCCGGTCACGAGGAGCACCTTTCTGTTGCATCTTAGCAACAGCGAAACTTTTCCAATTGTGGGTAGTCTATTCCGAGTGTTGACTGTCGGGCAGGGGTGCCCGGGGCCGTATGCAGGCACAACTGGAACAGACCATTGCCGGCAGCATCGTCCTGTCCGGGGTCGGGCTGCATAGCGGCGCACCCGTGCACATGAAGCTTCTGCCGGCTGTTGCCGGGACTGGCATTGTCTTCCGCCGCACAGATCTCGACAATTTCGAGGTACCCGCGATCAGTCGCAACGTCGCGAAGGTCTCCTACGCGACCAGCCTGATGCGCCAGAGCGTGCTTATCTCGACCACGGAGCACCTGCTCTCTGCGTGTATCGGGATGGGCATCGATAACGTAACCGTCGAGCTCGACAATCTGGAACTGCCCATCCTGGACGGCAGCGCGTTGCCCTACGTCGAAGCCTTCCAGCGGGTCGGCATCAAGGTCCAGCGCCGCCGCCGCGAATACCTCCGCATTCTGCGCAAGGTCGAGGTCCGTGAGGGTGACAAGTTCATCGGGGTCTACCCCGGCGAGGGCTACGCGATCACCTACGAGATCGACTTTCCCCGGCCCATCGGGCGGCAGGAGATCACGGTCGATCTGGCGGCTGAGGCCTACGGCGCAGAGATTGCCGCTGCCCGCACCTTCGGCTTTCGCGAGGACGAACGGATGCTCCGCAACATGGGGCTCATTCGCGGCGCGTCGGAGCAGAACGCCATCATCCTGACCCGCAATGGCGTGCAGAACGGCAAACTCCGCTTTCCGGATGAGTTTGTGCGTCACAAGGTGCTCGACCTGATCGGCGATCTCGCGCTCGCCGGACGCCGCATCCTCGGCCGCGTTGTCGCCGAGCGTGCCGGACACGCCATGCACACCGCGCTGGTCTCGCGCCTGCTCGCGGACCGCACTGCGTGGGAGCTCGTGACGTGGCCGCAGACGGAAGTGGTGCGGCGCCCGTCCCGCGCTGCCCGCCTCGCTCCCGTCCAGGTCTAAACGACTAGCCGATCCGCTCCACGCGAATGCCCGCCGGCGCGCTGCTGCCTTCGGCCTCCCGCGCCTGCTTGACCGCCTCCGCGATCGCATACTTCAGCGCCGGGACACCTTCGCCGGTCACGGCCGACATCGCGTAGAACGGCAGCTTCCTGCGCTTCGCCATCGCCTGCAGCTTCTTCAGCTTCTCCGGATTCGCCACGTCGACCTTCGACGCGACCACGATCATCGGCTTCTCTTCGAGGCCATGCCCGGAGTTCTTCAGCTCGGTCTGGATCACCTTGAAGTCGTCGACCGGGGACTCGCGGCCGCTGCCGTCCGACACGTCGACCAGGTGCACCAGCAGGCGCGTGCGCTCGATGTGCCGGAGGAACTGCACGCCCAGGCCGGCCCCGTCGCTGGCGCCCTCGATCAGTCCCGGGATGTCGGCGACGACGAAGCTCTCTTCGTGCGGCGGATCGCCCACGGTGACGACGCCGAGGTTCGGCTCAAGCGTGGTGAACGGGTAGTCCGCGATCTTGGGCCGTGCCGCGGAGAGCCGCGAGATCAGCGTGCTCTTGCCCACGTTCGGGTACCCGACCAGCCCGGCATCCGCCAGCAGCTTCAGCTCGAGCCGGTAGGCGCGCTCTTCGCCGGGACGACCCAGCTCATGCTCGCGGGGCGCCTGGTGCGTCGGTGTGGCGAAGTGCTGATTGCCGCGCCCGCCGCGCCCGCCACGCGCGACCACGATGCGCTCATCCGGATGCGCGAAGTCGTGGATCAGCTCACCGGTCACGTCGTCGTAGAGCTCCGTACCGACCGGCACCTTGAGAACGAGGCTTTCGCCCTCGCGGCCGGTGCAGTTGGAGCCTTCTCCGTGCCGTCCACGCTCCGCCTTGTGCTCCGGGTTGAAGCGGAAGTGGATCAGGGTGTTGTGCCGCTGGCTGGATTCCATGACCACGTCGCCGCCGCGGCCGCCATCGCCGCCCGAGGGCCCGCCCCGGGGTACAAACTTCTCGCGCCGGAAGGCCATGCAGCCATTCCCGCCGTCGCCGGCCTTGACGCGGATTCTCGCTTCATCAATAAACATCGCTCTTTCAGTGTAAATCGCGCGGTCCAGACCTCCTTGCCGCTGCTGGTCCGCACCACCAAAGGGGCATGGAGAGCGCCGCCTTCTGTGCCCATGATGGTGACAGGATCGCCCGGGTCTCGCCGCGACCTCCGGAGTTGCCGGCGAAGCACGGAGCTGCCAAGAGCAGCACGGGACTACGCGCGACCCGAGGGAGCAGAGGTTCATGCCGCAACCCGGCGGGCGCTGGGCAGCCATCTGCCGGGCCACCATTCTCGGTACGCTGGGCGCGCTCATGGCGCCTCTCGCCCTCGCGCAGTCCACCACCGGCGGCCTGGTCGGCGGCGCCATCGTGGATGCGCAGGGCGCAGCCCTGCTCAATGCAGAGATCGACCTCACCAGCGGCGACACCGGCCAGGTCTACCAGGCGCACACCGACGCACATGGCAGCTTCCGCATGCCAGGCCTGCCCGCCGGGACGTACGACGCCTGGGTAACCGCGACTGGCTTTGCGCGGCTGCATGTTCCGCTGGTGGTGGTCGAGGTCGGCAGGTTTACGCCACTCTCGGCTGGCCTCGTCGTTGCGCGTGCGGAAGAGACGGTCGAAGTCCGCGAGCCCGGGGTGGTGCTCGACCTGAGCACACCCGCACTCTCGACCAACATCGACGAAGAGACGATCGACGGGCTGCCCAGCAACAGCCGGCGCTGGACCTACTTTGCGCTGCTCACACCCGCCGTCACGCCGGACCAGGAGGGCTATGGCCTGCTGAGCTTCCGTGGCATCAGCGTGCTGCTGAACAACAACACGCTCGATGGCGCAGACAACAATCAGGCCTTCTTTTCGGAAGAGCGCGGCCGCACCCGCACCGCCTACTTCGCCAGCCAGGCGTCTGTGCGTGAGTTCCAGGTGAACACTTCGAACTACTCGGCGGAGTACGGCCGCGCTGCCGGCGGCGTGGTCAACACGGTGACCCGCAGTGGCACCAGCCACTTTCACGGGAACCTCTTCTTGTTCGACCGCGACAACCGCTGGAGCGCGCACAATGCATTCACGCAACTGGCACAGGTGCAGAAGGACGGAAGCGTCGCAGCCGTGCCGACCGCACCTGTGGACTCGCGCCAGCAGTGGGGCGGGGCGGCGGGTGGCCCGCTCCGGCCGCAGCGCCTGTTCTGGTTCCTCACCGTCGACCAGTACCGCCGCGACTTTCCGGCGATCTCTCGCCCCGGCAACATCCCCAAGTTCTTCGATCGGGCACTGACCTCTTCGCAACTCGAGACGCTGCGCAAGCGGCTGGGTTTGCCGCTACCCAGCATGGCTCTCGAGCAGTACCAGCAGTTCGTCTCCGGGCTGATCGGCGAGACGGGCGTGGTGCCGCGCACGGCTACCCAGATCATCCTTTTCCCCAAGCTCGACTGGCAGGCGAACGACCGCAATCACTTTGCGATTGAGTACAACTACCTGCGCTGGAACTCGCCGCACGGCGCGCTGACGCAGACTGCGACGAGCTACGGTGTCGCCAGCTTTGGCGACGATCACGTCGCGGACGATGTCGTGATTGGCCGCTGGAACACCTTTCTCACTGCGAACCTGATGCATGAGCTGCGGGTGCAGTACGGGCGCGATTTCGAATCGGAGCTCAGCGGGCCGCCCTCGGTGTTTGAGCAGCCCTTCAGCCACAACAGCTATGGCCGCTCGCCGCAGATCACGCTGGTCAGCTCCGGGATCGGCCTGCGCATCGGCAAGCCGGCGTCGCTCGATCGCGCCGCCATGCCGGATGAGCGTCGCACGCAGATCGCCAGCACGCTGACGTACGCGCGCGGACGTCATCTGTTCAAGATCGGTTACGATTTCAACCACGTGCTTGATGGCATCGCCAGCATTTACAACGGCAACGGCACGTACACCTACTCGAGCCTGCTCGACTTCGCCTCCGACGCGCTCGCGCCCAGCCACTGCGACGCGAAGGGCAGCGGGCTGGGCAACTCGCCCTGCTACAGCTACTACACGCAACTGCTGGGCCCGCAAGCCTTCTCCTTCAACACCAACGACTACAGCGGCTTTCTGAACGACGACTGGAAGCCTGGCCACCGGCTCACGCTCTCGCTGGGCGTGCGCTACGAGTGGCAGCAGCTGCCGCCGCAGAACAAGCTGCTGCCGAATCCCGCATTGCCGGCCACCCGCACGCTGCCCAGCGATCGCAATAACTACGGGCCCCGCCTTGGCATGGCGTACGACCTTACCGGCAAAGGCAACACGGTGGTGCGTGGCGGCTACGGCGTTTACTACGGCCGCATCGTGAACTCGACCATCTTCGCGGCGATTACGCAGACGGGGTCGAGCGCGGGCCAGCTCGGCTACTACTTCCGTCCCGGCGATGCAGGCGCACCCGCGTTTCCGTACATCTTCTCCGGGCGCGTGGTCGTTCCACAGAAACCAAATGCGGTCGCGTTCGACCCGAAGTTTCAGAACCCGCGGATCGTGCAATTCGAAGCATCGATCGCGCAGCGTGTTCGCCGTGACACCGAGATCACGGTGAGCTTTCTGCACAGCACGGGCGACTCGCTGCCCAACTTTCTCGACCGGAATATCGACGCTGCCACTGCCGTGCCGATCACCTACACGGTCCGGGACCCGCAGCATCTCGGCCCGCTGCACCAGTCGACGTACACCACGCACCTGTTTACCAGGCGGCTGAACCCGGCCTACGGCACGATCACGGATATCGCCAGCATCACCGGATCCCGCTACCAGGGGCTGGTGGTGAAGGTGGTGCACCATGACGGGCGCTGGCTGCACCTGCACGCCAGTTATACCTACGCGCACGCGCAGGATGACAACCAGAACGAGACCACGTTTTCCGACACCAACGATGTGCTCGACCCCAGCAATCTGCACCTGGAGTTCGCCGATTCGAACTTCGACGTGCGCCAGCGGGCCACCGGCGGCATGGTGATGCGCATTCCGGGGCGCGGTCATGGCTGGCTCGGCGCGCTCACGCACGGCTACGCGCTTGCGCCCACAGCGATGGCCCAGACCGGACTGCCGTATTCGCTGCGCACCTCCGGAGCGATTCCGTTCCTTCGCTACACCGACGAGTTCGGCCACGTGCAGAAGCTGAGCGGCCTGGGCGCGAGCATCAACGGCTCAGGCGGCGACGCGCGCATCCCGGAGCTTGGCCGCAACACTTACCGCTACCCGGCGACGTACAGCATCGACCTGCGCGCCTCGCGGACGTTCTCGCTCACCGAGCGCGTGCCACTCGAGATCATGATGCAGGGCTTCAACGTGCTCAATCATCAGAATGTCACCAACATCAGCACGACTGGTTACACGATCAATGGCGCCTCGAGCGCGGACAGCGATCCGGTGCTGACCTACCAGTCCACCTTCGGCACGGTGACCAACAGCAACAGCACGAATCTGTTCCGCGAGCGCCAGCTCGAGCTCGTCGCGCGGCTGCGCTTCTAAGCAAACCGGGAGCGCGCCGCCGACGCGGTGAACGCTGCATTCGCCGTGGCCCGCTGCTCTACAATAAGAGGGCGAGATGCCCTTTACCGAACAGTACGATGTGGTGGTGGTCGGCGCCGGCCACGCGGGCTGCGAGGCTGCCGTGGCTGCTGCCCGCATGGGGCTCCGGACGGCGCTCTACACCTTCAATCTCGATCTGATCGCGCAGATGTCGTGCAATCCGGCGATCGGTGGCATCGCCAAGGGCCACCTGGTGCGCGAGATCGATGCGCTGGGCGGCATCATGGGAGAGGTGGCGGACGCGGTCGGCATCCAGTTCCGGCTGCTGAATACCTCGCGCGGGCCGGCTGTGTGGTCGCCGCGCGCGCAGTGCGATAAGCAGCAGTACCGCATCCACATGCGCCACCTGCTCGAGAATCAGCCGGGGCTCGCCATCAAGCAGGCCGAGGTGGTGGACCTGCTGCTCGATACGGCAGATGACGGCACCCGCCGCGCTCACGGACTGAAGCTGCGCGACGGCCGCACGGTAGAGGCCGCAGCAATCGTCATCACGACAGGCACCTTTCTGAATGGGCTGATCCATTGCGGAGAAGAGCAGTACCCCGCCGGGCGCAGCGGGGAGCCGCCCAGCGTGCTGCTTGGCGAGAGCCTGAAGCGCCTCGGCCTGCGCGGCTGCCGGCTGAAGACCGGCACGCCGCCACGGCTCGACGGGCGCACGATCGACTGGTCGCGCTTTCAGGAGCAGCCCGGCGACGCCGATCCGACACCGTTCAGCTTCCGCACCACGCACCTGCCGCAGCGGCAGATCTCCTGCCACATCGCGCACACCACGCCAGAGACGCTGCAGATCATCCGCGAGAACGTTGCGCGTTCGCCGATGTATTCGGGGCAGATCCAGGCTGTTGGCCCGCGTTACTGTCCGTCGATCGAAGACAAGGTCGTCCGCTTTCCGGACAAGGAGCAGCACCAGTTCTTCCTCGAGCCGGAGGGCCTGGACACGCACGAGGTGTACGTCAACGGCATGTCGACGTCGCTGCCGATGGATGTGCAGTGGCAAGTGGTGCGCTCGATTCCGGGGCTCGAGAATGCGGAGATGCTGCGCCCCGGCTACGCCATCGAATACGACGCGATCGATCCCACGGAGCTCGACCGCACGCTGCGCGTCAAGTCGATTCCCGGGCTCTATCTCGCGGGCCAGATCAACGGCACCTCGGGCTACGAGGAGGCCGCCTGCCAGGGGCTGATGGCCGGCATCAACGCGGCGCTCGCCGTGCGCGGTGACGCAGGCTTCACTCTCGACCGCACCGAGGCGTATACCGGCATCCTCATCGACGACCTGATCAGCAAGGGCACCAACGAGCCCTACCGGATGTTCACGTCGCGCGCGGAGTTTCGCCTGCACCTGCGCATCGACAACGCAGACCGCCGCCTCACGCCGTATGGCCGTCGCCTTGGCCTCATCGATACCGGCACGTGGAATGCGTATGAGGCGCGCCAGCAGCGCGCGGTCGCGCTGGACAAGCTGCTCTCGACCACGCGCATCCATGCGGATCGATGCTCGAGCGCGCTGCCGGAGCTCGAGCTGGATCCTGACGTCATTGCCGGCCAGACGTACGCGCAGCTCCTCAAGCGACCGGAGATCACGATCGATCGCCTGCAGCCGCTGCTCGCGTCTCTGCCGATGACGGAGGAGTCCAGCATCGTCCTGGAGCCGCTGCTCGGCGCGCGCGACGGTCTTACGGCACGCGCCCGCAACGAGCTGCGCGCGGTGGAGACCGAGATCAAGTACGCCGGCTACCTCGACCAGCAGCGCCGGTCCATCGAGCGGCTGAAGCGCGCAGAAGGGCAGCCCATTCCGGAGTGGTTCGACTACCAATCGGTGAGCGGGCTCTCGCGCGAGATGCAGGAGAAGCTCTCTCGCGTGCGCCCCATGACGGTCGGCCAGGCGAGCCGCATTCCCGGGGTCACGCCGGCGGCGCTCTCCCTGCTGCACGTCTACATCGAGATTCAGTCCCGTCGCCGGCAAGCAGCCGCGGAGGCGGCCAGCGGCACGGTCGTCGGCGCCTGAACGCTACGGCTGCGGCTTGTCTGTGTTCGCCGGTGGCGTCGCCTGTGTGCTCTTCGGTCCGGTGTAGACCAGCGGGATATGCATCGGCAGCTCTGCATTGCTCTTCGGACGAGCGACCTGCTGCTGCTTCTTTTTGCGCTCTTCCTCGGTCGCGACCACGGTGCGCTGCGAGTTGATGCACTGCCATGCGCCCGCCGTGTTCTTGCGGAAGACGTGCGTGAACACGCCCTTCTCATCCACCGGCGCGGCTGCGCTGTCGCCCTTCCACTTCATCACGTAGGTGCCGTTCACGATGGCGATGTCGCCGATCACGCGTGCGCCGATCACCTTTTGCGAGAGTGACACGGGTTCCTCACCCGGCACAAAGAGGTGGGCGATCTGCTGATTGCGCGTGGTTACATCGCCGGTCGCGCCGATGCCGACGAAGTCATGCCCCAGCAGGTTCTCGAGCGCGAACTGATCGTGCTTCGTCACCGCCGAATCCCAGGTGTCTTCCACCGCCTGCATGGTCGCGACCTCTGGTGCCGGGGGCGCGGACTGCGCAAGCAAGGAGGCCGATCCGAGAAGGGCCAGGGGCAGGACGAAGCTCAGGTGGCGAAACATCATGGGACAGCTCACTCCAGTGCCGCATTTTACAAGGCGGCGATTGACGTCATTTACCAACACAACTCTGCTTCGATCCACAGCTATAGCGCAGCGCTTTGCCGATAGCGCACCATAGACCCATGGCCGCATTCCCAGATATCGCCCTCGAGCGCGGCATGCCCGCCAGCCCCGACGCGGAGCGCTCCATCCTTGGCGCGATCCTGCTCGAGAACGGGCACTACCACGAAGCCGCGGAGAAGAAGCTCACTGCGGACGACTTCTCGCTCGACTCGCACCGCCGCATCTTCGGGCGGATGGACGAGCTCATCAGTGCGGGCCGCCACGTCGATCTCGTGACACTGGTTGAGGAGCTTGCCCGCCGCAAGGAGGTTGAGTCGGTCGGTGGTGTCGCGTACATCGCGTCTCTGACAGAGGGACTGCCGCGCCGCGTCTCGATCGAAGAGTACGTCCGCATCGTCAAAGACAAGTCGCTCCTCCGCCAGCTGATCCACGTCTGCAACACAGCGATGACGCAGGCGGCCGATCAGTCGGAGAATGCGCTCGAGGTGCTCAACGCGGCGGAGAGTGCCCTGCTGGAAGTCTCCGAGCGCGGGGTTACGCGCGACTTCTCGAGCATTCCATCGATCGTCAAGCAGCACTTCGGCACGATCGACAGCATCTGGAAGCTGAAGCGCGAAGTTACCGGACTGGCCACGCACTTCAAAGACTTCGACCGCATGACCAGCGGCCTGCAGCCCGCCGAACTGATCATCATCGCGGCCCGTCCTTCGATGGGCAAGACGGCGTGGGCTATCAACATCGCGCAGCGCGCCGCACTCGAAGACGGCAAAGTCGTCGGCATCTTCTCGCTCGAAATGTCGAGCGAGTCGCTGCTGCGACGCATGCTCGCCTCGGAGGCCTTTGTGAACATGCGCAAGATCCAGTCCGGCTTCATCAGTCGCGACGACCAGGACGCGCTGATCGAAGCCGCAGGCCGCCTGACGGAGTCGAATGTCTGGATCGACGACACGCCCGGCATCTCGCTCGCGGAGATGCGCGCGAAGGCGCGCCGTCTCCGGCAGCAGCGCGGACTCGACCTGATCGTGGTCGACTACCTGCAGCTGATGTCTGCATCGCTGCCCGGCGCGAATGGCGGGCGACGGCATGAGAACCGCACGCAGGAAGTGTCCGCCATCTCGCGCGGTCTGAAGGCGCTCGCCAAGGAGCTCAATGTGCCGGTGATTGCGCTGTCGCAGCTCAGCCGTGCATCCGAGCAGCGCGGTGGCGACAAGAAGCCCATGCTCTCTGACCTGCGCGAGTCCGGTTCGATTGAGCAGGACGCGGATGTGGTCGCTTTCATTCATCGCGAGAGCTATTACAACAAGGACGAGAACGGCGACGAAGATCCCGACAGCAAGGGCAAGGCGGAGATCATTATCGCGAAGCAGCGCAACGGCCCCACCGGCTCCGTGCACCTCGCGTACCTCAGCGAAATCACGCGCTTTGAAAACCTGGCTCACGAAGGCGGCGAGGCCTCCGGTTACGAATGAGCGCGCCTTGCACAACGCGGCCCACATGGGTGGAGCTCTCGCGGAGCGCACTGCGCAGCAACTACCGCACACTTCGTGATCGCGCGGCGCGTCACGATGCGGGCCTGATCGGCGTCATCAAGGCTGACGCGTATGGACACGGGGCGGCGGAGGCGCATGCCACGCTTGCTGCTGAAGGCTGCGGCTGGTTCGCTGTCACCTGTTTCGATGAAGCCCGCGCCCTTGCCGGGAGATTGGGAAGTGCGCGGCTGCTGCTGCTCTCCGGACTGTATGCCGGCGAGGCAGAGCCGTGCGTCGAGCACGGCTTCACGCCCGTGCTCAGCTCGAGCGAGCCGCTGACTGCGCTCGCGTCGTTCGTCGCTGCGTCTCGTGAGCCGTTCCGGGTTCATCTCGAGATTGACACCGGCATGGCGCGCCAGGGCATTCGCTGGGACGATCAGCCCGCGCTGGCGGCGTTCGTCGCCGCATTGCGTGGTACGCCGCAGCTTCTGCTCGAGGGCGTGATGACGCACTTCGCCTCGCCTGAAGATGAAGCGTCATCGCAAACCGATCAACAGATCGAGCGCTTCCGCACCGCGCTTGGCACATTGCGCGCTGCTGGCTGCGCCCCGCCATTGCTGCACGTCGGCAACTCGGCTACCGCGCTGAGCGAGCCGCAGGGCAGCGCATTGCGGCAGATCGCGCGGGCGCACAAGGCTGAGTGGCTGGTTCGACCGGGCATTGCACTGTATGGATATGGTGTCGAGAATGCAGCAGACAAGCTCTCGCCTGTGCTCGCCTGGAAGACGCAGATCAGTTCCATTCGGACCCTGGCTCCCGGAGAGACGGTCAGTTACAACGCGACGTTCCGCACCACGCGGCAGACGCGCATCGCGCTTCTGCCGGTTGGATACGCCGACGGTTACAATCGTCTGCTCTCGAACAAAGGCGAGGTCCTCATCCGCGGACATCGCGCGCCCATTGCTGGTCGCGTCACGATGGACCAGATCATGATCGACGTTACGGACATTCCGGATGTTGCGCCGGGTGACGAAGCAGTCCTGCTCGGGAGTCAGCACGATGCCGTTCTTGATGCAGATGATATGGCAGCGCGCACCCACACCATTGCTTACGAAGTGTTGTGCGCGATCGGGAGTCGCGTGCCGCGCCGTTGGATCGACGCACCCTGATCGCATCTCTTCGGGCAAGTAAAAGCGGCGGGTCACCCCGCCGCTTTTGTTGGTCTGCGTTGCGCCCTACGGATACGAGACAACAGGCACGACTGTGTCCGGATTGCTGCTGCTCGCCGACCCACCCACTCCGTTGATCACGTTCGCGATCTCGCCGCTGCCGGCGAGCCAAACCGTGCCCACATCGTGGATGGCGATACCACTGCCCGTGGGTACCGTCATCGCGTTGTCCTCGATGATCGGCAGCCCCTGGTTGAAGAACGAGTAGATACCCAGACCGTATGCGGTGTGTGTCGTGACGTTGCTGCTCACCACGTAGGACGGGTAGCCGTTCGCGCCGTTGTCGGACCACGCCGCCTGGCTTGGCACGTCATACGGCAGCTCGCTCTGATAGAAGAGCGTGGTTCCGCCATTGCCGTTCCAGAGCACCTGCTCCTGCTGGTAGTGCTCGACGGCGAGTCCGGTCGCCGTCACATTGTTCCCATTCACGACTAGGCCGTGGTTGGCGGTGTTCACCGTCCAGCCGACTGTGCCTGGATTGCCGTGATCGGCGCGCCACGCCCAGATGTCGTCGAGGATCACGTTGTCATGGTTCACCTGCAGGCTCGTGTTCGCGCTACCTACGGTCGCTCCGCCGATCCGGAAGAAGACGTCGCTCAGCGTCACGGGGTTCTGCGCATTCGCGGGTCTAGCTACGTTCGGATTGCCAATCTGGAACAGTACAGGTGACGAAACCGGACCCGCATCGACGATCAGCCCAGCCACCTGAACGCCATCGACATCCGCGATCGTGATCGCCGGCGTCCCGTTCTGTGGCACCAGCGTCGCATCCCCCAGCGCAAGCACGACTGTGTCCGGCCGTCGCACTTCGAGTGAGCGCTCCAACTGGTACACGCCCGGGGTCAGCAGAAGGTTCTTCCCGGAGGCGAGCGCCACGTTCATCTGCAGGCCGCTCGTGCCCGGCTTTGCGATGAAGAAGCTGCTCAGGGGCAGCGAACGGCCGGCACTCGACCCCGTGCTCCAGGTCGTGCCCGCAGAGTTCGTCTGCAGCGCTGGCGCGAACACGTTGTAATTGCCTGCCGGGTCTACATACAGGAAGGGCTTCTCGCGGCTTGCCGGGGTGGTCGCCAACGTGGTGTAGGTCGGGTTCGGATAGCCCTGGGCAGGGGCGCCGGGCACTCCCGAGAACACCTGGTTCCACAGCGCGTTTGACCAGCCCGTGATGGTGCTGTTGCGCACATAGAACTGCTGCTGCGATCCGTTGACGATGAACTGCGTTGCCGTGTCGGCGATGAAGCCGCCACTCGCGAACGAGGGCCCGGTGCAGTAGTCCATCAGGGTCAGGTTGCCGCCCGTGACCTTCACGCGCCGCATCGGTGCGGCCTGCGACACAGCCCAGAAGTCGCCGGACGAATAGCAGCCCGACAAGCCCTTCACATTAATGGTCAGATTGGAGACGGAGCGCCAGAAGTTGTCGAGCGCGATGCAGCCGCTGCTATCGCACTGGTTGTACACGTCCACGTGCCCGTTGATGGTGACATCTGTCGGCGACGCGCCCAGGCCCGCGACCTCCGTATAGAAGCCAACCTGGATGATGAGCGGAGTGTCGGCGCCGTATACGCCCGGCTTGAAGAGCAGGGCATAGCGCTGCGGGCCGAACTGATTGCTGACCTGCTGGTTGGCGATCGAGTTGACGGTCGCCTGGATCTGGCTGGTTGGCATGCTGGGGTCAAAGACCAGTACGTTCGGTCCCAGGCTGGATTGTGCTCCAGCCGCACTGGTCAGCAGGCCTGCGCTGAACAGGAGCGCTCCCGCGGCACGGCATACGTTGATCGTCCTTGCGGACGCGAAAATCGAAAAAGTCACTACGGCCTCCCGCACTCCACGACGAAGTGCGAGCGCCAATCTAGTCTTCGGATTCGTCAGGTGTCAAACAGCAATTTCCGCGACTAAACGATTGTTCTGAAGGATGTATGTGTAGCGTCATAATGACTCCACGCCAGGCCCATGTAGCAGTGGCTGCGACTAGAGGCCAGCCGTTGGTGCCCGGCGCGGCTTCAGAAGTTGAAGCTGAGTTGCAGATCCACCGTCCGTACCGTCGACTGGTTGCGGTTGAAGAAGCCGCCAGCCAGGGCGAGCGATTGGTTGAAGTTCGGGCTGGTGAGCACATTGCTGGGCTGCGACAGGTTCACCACGTTGAAGATGTTGTGCCCGACGACCGAAAAGTTCAGGTTGTACTTGCGCGCGACCTGCTTCACCTGCGGGCCGCCCGGCGGGCCACCGCCACCGTTGCCGCTCAGCCCGCCTGGCCCGAGACCGCCTCTGCCGCCGCCGGGTCCGCCGCGGCCGCCGAAGCCACCCCCGCCGCCGCCCGGTCCACGCCCCGCCACCTTCGGCCCGATGCCGAAGTTCCGGCTCAGCCGCAGGTCGGTGCTGAAGTTCGCCGGGCCGCGGCCGCTGCCGAATGGCAGGATCGTCTCGCCTGCTGTCGGCTGGACGTCGAGGCACCCGTAGCTTGTGTTGTAGAAGCGTGTGCTGCCGGCCACGCACTCACTGGCGGCCACGATACCGGGGCGCTCGTTGTACTGGTTGTCGCGATTGCGGTCCTGCCCCGTGGTGATGTTGAACGGTGCGCCGCCGTTCGCAATCATGAACATCGAGGCCTGCACCTTGTAGGGCAGCACAGTGCTGAGAATCAGCCCCACCCGATTCCGCACATCGTTCGACGAGCGGCCGTAATCGAACGACACGTTGTTCTGGTTTCTCGGATCCTGGCGCGATGGAAAGTAGTTCGGCCCGGTCGTGTCGGTGTTGAAGTGACCGAATACGTAAAAGCCCGCGATGGTGTACCGTTTCGCGCGCGCATTGATCGAGGTGATGAGCTGACTTTGCTTGTAGATCCCCTCGGACAGGTACTGATACAGATTGCCCGCGCCCGGCAGCGGCGCATCGCCTGGCGTGTCCGTCGCGTAGTCGTACTCCGGCGCGTTGATGTTATCGCTCAGATACTGATGAATGCCGCGGCTGTACAGATAAGTCACATTCGCGGTGATCGCCTTCGTCAGCGTGCGATCCACGCCGACCGCGGCCTGCATGTCGAGCGCGGCGCGCAGGTGCGGGCTCAGGCTGTACGTGGCGGAGCGGGGATTCGTCTCTGCTGCGCCGCTCGGCGGCATGCCGGGCGTGTACACCGGGTTCGTGTACACCACCTGGTGCTCGTTGATGCCGTTCTGATGAATGGCCTGGATGATCTGCGCGTCTGAGAAGCGATTGTAGAACCAGCCGTAGCCCGCGCGAATGACCGTCTTCGGCGGATGCTTGCCGCCGCCGTCCACCGCGTACGCCAGCCCGAAGCGCGGGCCCCAGTCGGCATGGTCGCGAATGCGGTTCTGCGCCTCGAAACGCAGGCCGTAGTCGAACGTGAACTTCTGGTTGATCTTCCAGTCGTCCTGGTAGAACAGCCCCGCGTCGAACAGCGTTGCGCGCGCCGTCGGGTTGGCGATCACGGTTACGCTGCCCTGCGATGGCCGGCCAGCCTGATAATCGGCTGGGTTGTTGAAGATGTAGTTGCCGTTCGCGCCGGCATTTGAGGTGTCGGACTCGCGATAGGCGCGCAGCCGTGCACCGAAGCGGAGCGAGTGCTTGCCCAGGGTTGCGGTCGAGTAGTTCTGCAGCTCGTAATGATTGCCCGTCGTGCGGGACAGGCCGTCGTTGTTGCCGCCGCCCGTGAACGCGCCCTGCACCGTGATCGTGGGCGACGTGTTCTGCGGGGTCTGCAGGTCCTCATCGTGCTGGAAGGAGAAGCGCGTGTCGTTCACCAGGTGCGCATTGATCACCTGCGAATCGCTGATCTGGATCTCGTGCTCGGTGTTGTGCGTGTTGTACGCCTGCGAGGCCAGCCCGTACTGTCCCGGACCATCGCCGGTATCCACACCACGGAAGTATTCATAGCGCACCGTCAGCGTGTTCGTGGGCGTGAGCTGGTAGTCGAAGCGCGGCGAGATGTGAAGCCGTGTCTGCGGATTGTTCAGGTCCTGTACGAAGTTGCCGCCATGCGTCTGCGTGTAGTTCGGATCCTCCGGAGTGCCGGCAGCGTTCACGATGAGGATGTTCTGCGAGTTGCGCCCGAACACAGAGAGGAAGTACGACGCCTTCTTGCCCAGCGCGCCGCCCAACGATCCGTTCACGAAGAACTGGTGGTACGGCGGCGTGCTCGTAACGAAGTGACTGGTGTTGAAGGCCGAGTCGTTGCCGCTGACCTCGAGCTGCCCGTGCAGCTTGTCCGTGCCCGGCTTGGTGAGGATCTCGATGCGTCCGTAGCCCAGCTTGTCGAACTCGGCCGAGAACGGATTCTGATTGATGCGGACTTCGCGGATCGAGGACTTGGGCGGCATCTGCCCGCCTGTGAAGCCGTCGATGTAGATCTGGCTGCCGCCATTGCCTGCTGCCGGACCGGCCAGGGCGGTCAACTCGTTCTGCATCTCGTCCGGATCGTCAGAGAGCGCATCCAGATCCTTGCCGGTGATGACGACGGCATTGCCATTGCTCTCGGGCGACGTGTCCAGCTGGGTCGTGTCCGCCGTCACCTCGATCTGCTGTTCCTGCGTCGCGATCGTGAGCGGCACATTCAGCAGTCGTGAGGTGCCGCTGACCACCGAGACGTTTGTCTCGGAGAACTGGGTGAATCCGCTGACGTCCACGTCCAGCGTGTAAGTGCCGGCCGGCACGCTGGGAAAGTTGTAGGCCCCACCGCTGTCGGACGTTGCCGAGTATGTGCCCGGCTTGCCGGTGAGCTGCAGGTTTGCTCCGGGAATGATCGCGCCCGAAGGGTCAGCGACCTGGCCATGCAGTGAGCCGCTGGCAGCGGGCGACTGCGCCGCCGTATCGGCTGAGCTGCTGCTCTGGCCCTGTGCCGCAGCCAGCGGCAGCATCAGCAGAAGCGGGAGAACACACGACCAGCCGTTGCGGGAGAGACGCGTCATCAGCATCCTGGAAGAGAGATTTGAGGAGCGCTCGCCCGGGGCTGCGGGAGCGCTTGCTGCGATGGACGTGGAACGCCGTGGAAAAGTTCAGCGCAGGGATGTAAAAAGCAGATACCCCTCATGGGAACGATACCGCAGACCCGGCGATCTCCGGGGCAAGGACACCCATTTAGGATAACGAGAGATGCTTCGCAACCTGTATGCGCGGTGGATGTTTGCATGGGAGACCGTACTCACCACGCAGGACACCAACCGGATTGTGCGTCCGGTCGAATGGGGATTCGATTGGCTTGAGGACTTCGCCCGTCCGCGCGGGCTGATGCCTCGCAGCAACATCGAGCGCGATCCCGCCGCTGCCGAGGCTGCGCTGCTCGCCATCAACGACGCGATCCTGCGCGACCGCGATGCATTCTACGGCTACGCGCCACCCCAGGACTATCTGCTTGAAGAGCGCTTTCCGCTCCTCTACCCCACGAATGTGCGGCGCGAGACGTTGCGCCGCGATGCCCAGCTTCGCGCCGCCGCGCAGAGTGGTCGCGCGGCCACCGCGCCCTTCCTTCGCTTTACCTCACCCGTGCGCACGCCGTATCCGGAGAACGACCTGGTCAACGCGCGCTGGTTTCCCGCGCCGGCCAAGCTGCAGCGGGGCAAGCCGCGCCAGGCCATCATCGTCATGCCGCAGTGGAACGCGGACGCGTTCAGCCACAACGCGCTGTGCACCATCTTCAATCGCTTCGGCATCTCCGCACTGCGGCTGTCGAAGCCGTACCACGACATCCGCCGCCCGGCTGAGCTCGAGCGCTCCGACTACGCTGTCAGCTCGAACCTCGGCCGCACCATCGCCGCCTGCCGCCAGGCCGTTGTCGATATTCGCTGCTGCCTCGACTGGCTTACGACGCAGGGCTACGAGCAGTTCGGCATTCTCGGCACCAGCCTCGGCTCCTGCTATGCCTTCATCGCTGCCGCCATGGATCCGCGCCTGCAGGTCTGCGCGTTCAACCATGCGTCCATGTCCTTTGGCGACGTGGTGTGGACGGGCCAGAGCACGCGGCACGTGCGCGCTGCGCTCGAGCCGGTGATGACGCAGGATCGGCTCGATGCCATCTGGGGATGCGTCAGCCCGGTGCGCTTCATGCATGAGTTTGCCGCGCCGCCGCGCCGGTCGCTGGTCGTGCATGCGACGTACGACCTTACGTTTGTCCGCCACTATTCGCTCGAAGTGCTCGCCGCCTTCCGCGATCACAACCTCGACTTCGAATCGCGCGTGCTGCCCTGCGGTCACTACACCACCGGCGAGACGCCATACAAGTTCATGGACGGCTGGTTTCTCGGCTCGTTCGTCTACCGAGCCTTCCGCGACCTCGCCGCGAGCGGCCTGCGCCCCGCTGCGCAGCCGCAACGCGCACTCGCGTCGAAGTAGCCGCGCCTACTTCCCGTCCAGCTTCTGCGCTGCGAGTTTTTGCGCGGTGGTCAGAGCGTCAGCCGCCGTCACCTTCACGTCGGGCTCGACGCCCGTGCCTTATGCGCGTAAAAGTTTACTGTCAGTCATTTTCTGTTGACAAAGGGTTTCAGGGACTCTAGTCTTTAACTTGGATCGGCGGTACTGCCGATGTTTGATTGCTCTTTGACAATCCTCCGGCGCAGTTCTACGGAATCAGGTGCCTAGCAATAGGCGTAAATAGGTGTCCAGTAAGTGACACCTGGGCAGGTTCTACTTCTGCCATTCAAGCCCAGACGGGAAGGCTCGTCCTGACCTTCTGGCAGCCAAGCCGCCCCATATTCGCTTGGTCGCACAGAGAAACGGCTCCCGACGTCGTTCGTTCCTTCTCTGGTTCTGCCGACCGCCGCCCCCGGCATAACCGGGAGAAGAGGTAAAGTATGCACACGTCAAGGCATATCGACTCCTGCATCGAATCCATGAAGCAGATGCTTGGAGATCCCAACAACGAAATGACGTCGGAACAGCGGAACACCCTGATGCAAGGCGTTCGCGAACTCAAGCGACTACGAAGGGCGAGAAACTTTACACGGGAGCATGTATTCACCGTGGTAAGTCGCATCACCGAAGTAGTCTACGAAATTGTGAACTCTGGAGTCGGGGCGTGAGTTTCAAGGGAGCCGTTTTTTCCTAACCCTTAGGCAGGTGCACTCATGAACTATCCGAAGGCGATCCGCGTCGCTCGATCATTAGCTGACCTGTCTCAGGGGGAGCTAGCTGATCGAGCCGATATCGATCGTAGCTATCTTTCCCTGATCGAGTCAGGGAAGCGGCAGCCATCATTGGAGACTATCGAGAAGATTGCCGCCGTTCTTAAAATGCCATTTCATCTGCTGAGTCTACTTGGCAGTGAGGAGGCGGAGATAAGGCACGCTAATCCCGGGCATATTGAAAGCCTCTCGTTGGCGCTTACAACGCTGCTACTTACACCCGAGAAAAATGACTCTCCAGAAAATGATCCATCAACGTCTTCCTCTCGACCGGGCTCCTCTAAAAAGCTTCCGCGAACTGGCGTTTCTACTCGGGGTGCCTCTAGACGAACTCCGGAGGCTCGCAAGCGAACTGCCTAATCAGTACAAGCCGTTCATGCTCGCAAAAGCGAGCAAACCGTATTCTAGACAGGTCTCAACCCCTAAACTGCGACAGATCGACAATCCCTCTAGGGCATTGAAGCTAGTCCAATCTCGGATTCGGCAGCGACTACTGGTGCCGCTAAGCTCGCCAGAGTTTCTCTATGGAGCCATCCGTAAGCAGAGCGTCCGCACCCATGCGGGCGCGCACCTGCGTTCTTTGAACTCGATGATGGTAAAGATGGACATCAAAGCTTACTACCCGAGTCTTACGAATGCTCATATTTTTCGAGTGTGGTCGAATGTGCTGGGCTGCTCCCCTCGAGTGGCACGCCTGCTCACCCAACTCACAACCTTTGAGCATCGCCTTCCCCAGGGGGCTCCCACCAGTCCTGCGCTTGCAAATCTCTTCATCGCTTCTATCTACGGCCCGGTCCTCAACGCCTGCCGCGAGAAAGGTGTCACAGCGACGGTGTGGGTGGATGACCTCACCTTCTCCGGTCCACAGGCTAGGGCGATGATGGAGCTCGTAAGACAAACACTTGCTGCCAGCGGGTTGAAGGATTCCCGAGGGAAGCGGAAGATTCTGAACTCGGTGATGAGCAAGGTTGTGACTGGTGTCCGGATAGGAAGGGGCAGGATACGGGCTTGCAAGTTAAAGGCTAGGGACATACGTGCTGGTATTCACCATCTGGCCCAAGGTCATGTAACTGATCGCGGTCTTCGAAAGGATATCGAAAGCCTGCGCGGCAAAATCGCTCACATCAGATCGATCTGCCCCAGGGATGCTTTGCCTTTGGAAAGACAGTTGGAAGTCGCTCTGGAATGTTTGCAGGCGCGCTCCATCGAGCATCCCACGCTCGTCCGGAGCCGCCGTCTATTGTCGGCTGTCCCTGTCTCGTCGGGGCCTCGCATATAGGGCGCCTCTCCGGAAGAGCTCCTCGCCCCTGGTTGGGGCCGCCGCGTTTCCATCGCGCACGAACAGGGCTGCCAACCCCAGCCCTCCGGCACTAGAATTGCGCTATGCCCAGCCAGACCACGCCCGCTGTCGACCGCACGCTGACCCGCCCGCTTGCCGAAGCCGATCCGCTCGTGGCCGCCGTGCTCGCCCAGGAGGTTGCCCGGCAGCACGAGGGACTCGAAATGATCGCGTCCGAGAACTTCGTCAGCCGCGCTGTGCTTGAGGCCGCCGGGTCCGTCTTCACGAATAAGTACGCAGAGGGCTATCCCGGGAAACGGTACTACGGCGGTTGCGAGTTCGCCGACGTGATCGAGAACCTTGCGCGCGACCGCGCGAAGCAGATCTTCGGCGCGGAGCACGCGAACGTGCAGCCGCACTCGGGCTCGCAGGCCAACGCCGCCGCCTACATGGCGATCATCCAGCCGGGCGACACGATCCTGGGGCTCGACCTGGCGCACGGCGGCCACCTGACGCACGGCCACAAGCTCAACTTCTCGGGCAAGCTCTACAAGGTCGCTTCGTACCAGGTGCGCAAAGATACCGAGGTCATCGACTATGACGAGCTCGCCGACATCGCGCGCCGCGAGCGCCCGAAGCTGCTCATCGGTGGCGGCTCTGCGTATCCGCGCACCTTTGATTTTGCACGCATGCGCGCTATCGCCGATGAGGTTGGCGCCCTGCTGCTGATCGACATGGCGCACTTCGCCGGCCTGGTGGCGGGCGGCGCACATCCCTCGCCGGTGCCGCACGCCCATATCGTGACCACCACGACGCACAAGACGCTGCGTGGACCGCGCTCCGGCCTGATCCTCTGCAAGCAGGAGTTTGCTGCCGCGATCGACAAGTGCGTCTTCCCCGGTCAGCAGGGCGGACCGCTGGTGCACGTAATCGCTGCCAAGGCCGTGGCCTTCGGTGAGGCGCTCGAACCCAGCTTCCGCGAGTACGCAGCCCAGATCGTGCGCAATGCCAAGGCGCTCGCTGCCGCGCTCGCCGAGGAGGGCTTCCGCGTCATCTCCGGCGGCACCGACACGCATGTGCTGCTGATCGATGTGTTCGCGAAGGGCATGCTCGGTTCGGAAGCCGAGAACGCGCTGCACTCCGCAGGCATCACGGCGAACAAGAACGCGATGCCGTTCGACCAGAACCCGCCGCTGAAGCCCAGCGGCATCCGCCTCGGCACGCCCGCCCTCACCACGCGCGGCATGCGCGAAGCCGAGATGCGCACCATCGCGCACTGGATCGCCGAAGCGCTCGACAAGCGCAGTGACGAAGCCGCACTGGCCCGCATCCGCGGCCAGGTCCGCGAGCTGGCGGACAGCTTCCCGCTCTACGACTGGCTGCGCGAGAATTAGGGGGACGCGTCAGCGATCCAGTCAGGCGCCCGTCCGGCTACTTCGAATGCGCGCCGCGATCGCTGCCCAGTTCGCCGAATCGGCCCTGAAGATCGGGTCATTGTGCGCCATCCCAGGAACGATGATCAGCTCGTACGCTCCGCTGCAGGCGGCTGCGAGTTCGTGCGCAAGCTCCGGCCGGAACAAGCGATCCTTCTCGCCGTGCACAATCGTCACCGGAATCACATTTTCTCTCAGGCGTTCTCGCGATTGCCAGATACCCTCGAAGATGCGGGCGCTCCACCCCGGAGCACCCGCACATACGGCCGCCTGGCGCAGCGAAGGAAAAGCCGCGCACAGCACGAGGTGGTCCGGTGTTGTGCGGGAAAGAATCGCGGCAGCCACCCCGCTCCCCAACGAGAAGCCGAGCAGACCGTGGGCGAGTCCGGGTGTCTGCGAGCTGAGCGAGCCGAATGCAGCGATCGCATCGTGCTCCATTTGCTGAGAGTCTATGCGCCCGGTGCTTCGCCCGTAACCGGAGTAGTCGAATACAAGCGATGCGCACCCCGCTTCAGCAAGCAGTGTTTGCACCTCAAACCAGTCCTCGACGAGTTCACCGATTCCGTGACAGATGAGCAGCGCACTCGAAGATCTCTGCACGGCAGGTTCGACCAAGCAGGCGTCCAGGTTTCCGGTACCGCTTGGAATAAAATATCTCCTTCGGCGAGCATTTGCGGCGGGCGGCCGGTGTCGACGTGCCCGGCGGAGCCGACCGTATGCAATCAGAATGGCGCTGCCCAGAGTGATGCTCCCGCTAAAAGCGAGCTTCTGCAGCAGGTGCGGCCTCACAGCCCCAGCAGGAACACCGGTGCCATTGCAACCAGCGCAGCACCGGCCTGCAAGGCCAGCACGCCAAGCATCGGCCGGGGTGCGCGGCGCACGGCGCCCAGCACAAACGCGAGCAGCAGCGGCGCCTGCCCTGCCATCAGCAACTGCCACAGGTGCGCCGCCGTGTCTTCATCGCCGCCATGCCGCACGCCAGTTATCGATATCGCGAAGAGAACGACTGCGAGCGCCCCGAGAGACATCGAAATCGGCAGAAACGCAGTGGGCTCTCCTAACAGCTTGCGCAGGGAAGTATCGCGATCGCTCACAGCATCCTCCAGTGTTGGAAACAAAGTCTCGCTTAACGCCGCTCGCATGACATCGGTCACTGCCCTCAGGCCGGAGCCGTTGTCCGCTTCGAGCAGAGCGGCGAACTCCTCGCCGTAACGCTCCCTCCAGCGCCGCGGATACAGCCGCACGAGCCACCGCGCCACGCGGGGGCTGGTCACTCGGCCACCCGCGCCAGTCCTGCCCGGGAGAACTGCGCCAGCGTGTTCAGTCGCGCTCGTAGCACCCGCAGACCTTGCGCCGTGATGCGATAGGGCCGACGACGCTCTTCAGGCGGCAGCGGCGCAATCCAGCCCTGTTCCTCCAACCTGGAAATGGCGCCGTACAGTGTGCCCGGTCCAAGCCGGGTGCCGCACAGCCCGACGATGTCCTCAATCATGGCGTGGCCGTGCTTCTCCCCACCCGCCAGGCTGGCCAGGACCAGCAGCGGGGGATCGGAGAACTGCCCTAACCCGTCCTGCCCGCGGACATCTACGTTCCGCGTACTACGCATGACGTAGTCATCGCACGCCTTGCTGAACCGTGCAAGCAGAATCGCGCATACGCCGCAAACCCAGTGCAACCGCGTAGAATTGAATCTGCAGGCGGGCTGGACGGCCGCTGCCGGATGCTTGTCATCCGGGGGAGGAAAGTCCGAACTCCGCAGGGCAGTGTGCCGGATAACGTCCGGGATCGGCGCGTCAAGGCGCCGAGACGGCCAGTGCCACAGAGAAGATACCGCCACCGCGCGCAAGCACGGGGGTAAGGGTGAAAAGGTGCGGTAAGAGCGCACCGCGCCGGCTGTAAGGTCGGTGGCAGGGTAAACCCCACACGGAGCAAGACCAAATAGGGAGGAAGACCGCCGGCCGGCCCAGTGCCGACGGTCGCGTGCCGGCCCGGTGCGCCCACGTGGGCTACTCGTCAGTCACAAGCTGGCGAGGCGGAAACCTCCGGGTAGGTCGCTGTTGAACGTCGGCAGTAATGCCGCGTCTAGAGGAATGGCCGTCCTCGACAAAATTCGGCTTACAGGCCCGCCTGCATCGGTTCTGTCGCTTATCTTTACCACCCTATTAAGCCATCCGGGGTACCATCAGCAGCACGCGCGAGTCGCCCCTTAAGCTCGCGACTCCACTGCATCGAAATGATCTGGAGGCTAAGCATGCTGCACATTATCTGGGAAGCGATCATCGGGCTCATCATTGGCGCGCTCGCAAAGCTGATCATGCCGGGCAAGGATCCGGGCGGCATCTTCATCACCATGCTGATCGGCATCGCAGGCGCCCTGCTGGCAACCTGGCTCGGCCAGGCGCTGCATCTGTACCAGCCCGGCCAGAGCGCGGGCTTCATCATGTCGGTCATCGGCGCGCTGATCCTGCTCTTCCTCTACAGGCTGATTAAAGGCAGAACGGCGACCGCCTAGTTCCGACGCCTCCGTTGCTGGCATTGTGAGGCCGTAAGTGCGGCGAATTTCGCCTAGCGCAACCCATTCCGGGATGGCAGGGAATATCTCGCGTCTGGCGGGAACCGCCGCGCTGCTAGACTCGTTTCACTCTACGAGACCCCTTCATGGCCTTTCGCGAAGCCATCCAGATCGCGCTGCAATCACTGTGGGCGAACAAGCTGCGCTCCATTCTCACGCTGCTCGGCGTGGTGATCGGCGTCGCGTCGGTCATCATGGTCATCACCCTGGTGGCCGGCGCGAACAAGTTTGTCGCCACCAAGGTCTACGGCTACGGGGCTGATGTCTTCACCGCCTCCAAGCAGCCCAGCGTCGTCTTCAGCGATGCCGAGTACTCGAAGTTCCAGAAGCGCAAAGATCTGAAGTTCGACGCGTATGAAGCGATCGCCGAGCGCTGCACGGCTTGCACGCAGACTGGCGCGCTTGCGGAGTCCACCGGCTCGGTGGTCTACGGCACACACTCCGCCACGGACGTCAGCGTGCGCGGGTGGACAGTTGAAATGCCGGCCATCAATGACATCGCCATCGAACGCGGCCGCGGCATCACGCCCGCAGAAGAGACGCGCCGCATGCACCTGGCCATCATCGGCCCGGACATTGCGGACAATCAGATCCCGGGTGAGGACCCGCTGGGCAAAGAGATTCGGGTCGACGGCGAGCACTACACCGTCATCGGCGTGGGCGAGCGCAAGGGCAAGACGCTGGGCCAGAGCCAGGACAACTGGGTCGCAATCCCGCTGACCGCGTACCTCGATACCCACGGCTCCAATCGCAGCCTGGTCCTCTACGCGCGCGCTGGCGGCACCGGTGATCCGCTCGAGGTGGCGGTTGACCAGGTGCGCGTGATTCTGCGCTCGATCCGCCATGACCGGCCCGGCCAAGAGGACAGCTTCTCCCTCGATACCAACCAGACCTTCGTCGGCATCTGGCAGAGCATTAGCTCGAGCTTTGCCGCGGTGTTCGTCTCGCTCGCCGCAATCTCACTCGTGGTCGGCGGCATCGTGATCATGAACATCATGCTGGTCAGCGTGACGGAGCGCACGCGCGAGATCGGTGTGCGCAAGGCGCTCGGCGCGCGGCGGTCCGATGTGCTGACGCAGTTTCTGATCGAGTCGGCCACGCTGTCGCTGATCGGCGGCTTTCTCGGCGTGATCGGAGGCATCGGGGTGGCGAAGATCATCACCCTCGTGATCGGCTTCCCGTCGGATATTAAGATCTGGTCCGTCGTGCTCGGGCTGAGCGTGGCCACGGCAGTGGGCCTCTTCTTCGGCGTCTACCCCGCCCGGCGGGCCGCGATGCTCGACCCCATCGTCGCCCTGCGGTCTGAGCTCTAGGAGGAACACCGTGCGCATTGCCGATTACAAAGAAGCCGTCCGGATGGCCTTCGAGACGCTGCGCTCGAATAAGTTGCGCAGCGGGCTCACCATCCTCGGCATCATGATCGGCGTCACCACCGTGATCCTCATCTCGTCGGTGATCACCGGGCTTACCTCGAATGTCGACAACGTCGTGCGCTCGCTCGGCACCAATGTGTACTGGGTCTTTCGCTTCCAGGTCTTCGGCAAGCGCCCCACCACCGAAGAGTTGGCGCGCAAGCAGGTGAGCTACGACGACGCCATGGCGCTCGCCACGCTGCCGCACGTGTCCGCCGTCTGCGCTGCGCAGCAATACCGCACTCCCAACGGTCGCATCGGCGACATCGGCGTCAAGTACCAGGGGCACAAGGTGCAGAACACGCTGCTGCAGGGCGACTGCGAGCAACTGCCCGATCTCTACGACATCACGCTCGACCAGGGCCGCTACTTCACGCGGCAGGAGACAGATCGCCGCGCGAACGTCGTTGTGCTCGGCCACGACACGGCTCAAGAACTCTTCGGCCAGGAGCCCGCTATCGGCAAGGAGGTGCAGATCGAAGGCGATGTCTTCACCGTCATCGGCGTGCTGGGCAAGCAGAAGCAGGCCTTCGGTGGCGGCAAGAATCCGGCCGACAACTCCGCGCACTTTCCGCTGTTCACCTTCCGCAAGATCCATCCTGAAATTCTCGATTACTGGATCAGCGTGAAGTACGACAACGCGAAGAACAAGATCGCAGTCGAGGACGAGATTCGGGAGATGCTGCGTCGTCGGCGCAAGGTGCCGCCGAACAAGCCGGACAACTTCGCCATCTTCAGCTCCGACGGCCTGCTCAAGCTCTGGAACCAGCTCACGAGTGGCCTCTTCATCTTCCTGGTCGGTGTGTCGAGCGTTGGCCTGATGGTGGGCGGCGTCGGCGTGATGAACATCATGCTGGTCAGCGTGACGGAGCGAACTCGCGAGATCGGCGTGCGCAAGGCGCTCGGCGCGACGAAGCGCACCATCCTGCTGCAGTTCACGCTGGAGGCGATGACGCTCTGTGCCTTTGGCGGCTTCATCGGCATTCTCGCGGGCGCATTCCTGACGCTGCTGCTCAAGCTGATTCTCGGCTCGGTGCTGCCGGCGCAGGTATCGCTGCTCTGGGCTGGCACGGCGTTCACGGTCTCCTGCGTCATCGGGCTGCTCTTTGGCATTTACCCGGCGTGGAAGGCAGCGAACCTCGACCCCATCGACGCACTCCGCTACGAATAGCGGGCCGCTGTCGAGCCTGTGCGCCGACCCCGCGCCCAGTGCCACACGCTACACTCAGTTTCGTTGAGCCTGTCTCCCATACTCGCCGCCACTCTCGCCGTCCTGCCCATCGTCGTAGCGGGAGTGACCACCCTGCTGGCGTGGCTGGGTGTCGGCTACTCTCTGCTCGCGTTGTGGAGCGCGCGCGATTTCCTGCGTAGCCTGCGCCGTGCGCCTTCGCGGTTTGCGCCGGACGTCACGATCCTCAAGCCGCTTAAGGGTGCTGACCACGACATGCTGGCCGCCTTCGCCAGCCACTGCCGTCAGCAGTATGCGGGTACGTACGAAATTCTCTTCGGCGTGTCGTCGCTCGCGGATCCCGCCGTCGCGGTGATTCGCGAACTCGAGCGGCAGTTCCCGGAGCAGGCGATCCGCGTCGTCGAATGCCCAGAGGTGCTCGGCCCCAACGGCAAGCTCAGCAACCTGGCGCAGATGCTGCCCCATGCGCGCTACGCGTATCTGCTGGTGAATGACAGCGACATCGTCGTCTCGCCACAATATCTGGCTACAGTGATGGGCACGTTCTCACCAGGCCCTGCTCCCGGTCGCGTCGGATCCGCACACGCTCCCCGTCCGGTGGGCCTCGTGACAGTGCCGTATCGCGGACTGGCCCACAGAGAGCGCGGGAAGCACGCCACGGTCTGGGCTCGCATGGAGGCGCTCGGCATCTCGACCGACTTCATCCCCGGTGTCTTTACAGCGCGGTATCTCGAGAAGGGGATTCACTTCGGCCTTGGCTCCACGCTGGCTGTGTCGCGCGAGGCGCTCGCTGCGATCGGCGGCTTTGAGGCGTTGGTCGGCACGCTTGCGGATGATTACGAACTCGGCGCGCGCATCGCGAAGGCCGGCTATGCCGTCGAGCTTGCACCGGAGGTGGTCGAGACCGGCGTGCCCGCGTACGACTTCGCCGGCTTCCTGCGTCATCAGCTGCGCTGGTCCCGCTCCACGCGCGACTCCCGGCGCTGGGGCTATGCGGGGCTCGTGTTTACCTTCGGCCTGCCCTGGGCGGCGCTTAACGTGATCGCCGCCGGCGCCAGTCTCGAAAGCATCGCGCTCTTCGTCCTGGCGCTCGTGGTGCGCGTTGCGCTCGCGCTCGCTGTCGGCGTCGGCATCCTGCGCGACGGCCAGGTGCTCCGCGACCTCTGGCTGCTTCTGCCACGCGACCTTTGCGCCCTCGCGCTCTGGGCCTGGAGCTACGCCAGCGACATCGTCTACTGGCGCGGCGAACGCTTCCTGCTGCGCCGCGGCCAGCTCACTCGCGTCTAGCGACGCGTCGCACTGACCATGCAATACACCATCGGGCCCAGCGGCATGCTCACCAGCGGCAGCAGCACCGGTGCCAGCACATTGTTCCAGCGCGCCCTGGTCATCTTCGCCCGACCAAGCAGCACGTTGCTCAGCAGAAATCGCAAAGTCACCCACGGAACGTGAGCCACAGAGGGCGCAACACGTAGCTGTGTCTGTTGCACATGCACGTCGCAGAAACCAAGCCGCTCCATCTCTGCCGTAACAGCCTGCAGTTCTCCAAGCGATTCGATGACCCAGCACTCGCAAAGCTTGTTGTAAATCCGGTGCTGGGCGCGAAGCATCCTGCCCTGCCCACGTAAGAAGCCATCCACCAGCACTAGTCGTCCTCCTGGCCGGAGCAGGCGGTGCGCCTCCGCCAGCAGAGCCGCCTTGTTCGCGCTGTGCGCATGGCACGCGCTCTCGAGCGCATAGGCAGCGTCGAACGACTGCGTCTGCAGCGGGGTCCGCTCGTAGTCCGCCTGGATGACCCGGAGACGATCGGCGTTGCGAGTTGCTTCATTGCGGATTCGCGCCTGCTCCACCTGCCAGGGCACGCGGGTGATCCCGGTCATGTGCGCGGCGGGCCGTTCTTCAGCCAGGGTGCGCATCGTCGCGCCCAACCCGCAGCCGAGGTCGACAATGCGGCTCTCGCCTTCGCGTGGCACCCGCAGATGCGCAAGCACCTGCAGGTTCATCTCTTCCAACATGCGCTCGCGCTGGAAGGGATTCAGTCCCCACCGATAGAACCCGAAATGCATGTTGAAGTTCGCGCTCCATGCTGCATAGTCCGGGCCAGCCTCGGAGTAATACTCCTCCAGGCCGACCCGCGCTTCGCCGGAAACCTGGTCCGTCGCTTCGAGCAGCACTTGTTCGACGGCGCTCATGCCTTCACCGCCCGTTTCCGCGGCCCTGGCAGGAAGCGGGTAATGCCGGCGCCAGCCCGCAGAATGGAGCGCAGAGTTGCCGGCGGCAGCTTGGTCATCTCGCGATACCAGCCGTACGTCTCTTCGAAAAACTCGGACATCGCGAGGATCCGGGCTCTGGTCACCGCTGGCGTTCCGCGCTCGCCTCGTGCCTCCGCAGAGCAGCGGCGCAGTACAGCAAGCGTGGGCTCGATCTCACGAGCGACCCGTTGCTCTACCACCGTCAGGAAGAGCTCCCACACATCGTGCGAGGTGTGGAACAGGTCGCGGCGATCGCCCAGGCGATGCGTGACCTTGATCAGATTCCAGTTCTGCAGCTCGCGCAGGCTGGTGCTGACATTCGAGCGCGCCACCACAAGAGCTGCCCCGATCTCCTCCGCGGACATCGGCTCCGGCGAGAGAAACAGAAGTGCATGCACCTGGGCGACCGTCCGGTTCACCCCCCAGCGGGTGCCCATCTCTCCCCAGTGCAGGACGAAGTCGCGAACCGCTCCAGTCATCTCCATGTCGCCAGCATACAATCATTTCTGTAGCGACAGAAATAATTGTTATGGCTGATTGCAGAGAACCTGCTTGCCGCCACCCGTCGCGACTGGATAGGCGGGGCCCGGCAGCGCGAGTCGTCCCGCACGATCGGTCAGCAGGAACACTCGTCGCGGGCCACGCCACAATGCTGCAAACGATGCATCGTCTTCGAAGACGTGCGGCGCGTCCGGGAAGAACGAGCCGTACCAGAGGTTGGAACTGCGGCCATTCAGCAGGTGCAACCGGCGGTGTAGATAGAAGCCCAGCGTCGAACCACTCTCATATTCACCGTCGATGACGATCACGTCATCCGTGCCAAGCTGCGGACGCATTGCGTCGGCCAGTTGCGCGGAGGAGAGCACTGGCGAAAAGGTGAGGAGCGCCCAGTGCGCGGCGATCAGGAACAGCGCGCCTCCCGCAGCGAGCGCGAGCAGCGCACTCCACACGCGGCCAGCACGCCGCAGCAGCAGGTGAGCGCCCGTGCCGCCCAGCAATGCGATCGCAGTGAGCACGAGCGGCCCGCGAAAGAACGCCATCGCCTGCGTGCTCAGATCCAGAAAATGGCCGAACGACAGCGCATAGTCACCCGGATTGCTGCTGAGTGCCGCGGCGAGATCTCCGTGTGGCGCTCCCCATCGCAAAGTGAAACCGTGCCAAGTGAGACCATGCAGTGCGAAGAACAGCGCTGCTGCTGCTCCCGCGCACCCCGCCGCGAACAGTGCCCACGCCGTGCGCAAGCTCTTGTCGCGAGCATTCGCCTGCTCTGCAAACGAGCCGCCCAGCAGCAGCGCAAGCGCCGGCAGCGCAGGCAGGCAGTAGTACTCCTGTCGCGTCGAGAAGCTGAAGAACAGCATGGGCACGAGCGTCCAGACAAGTAAAAACAGCCGCGCCCTTGCGCTGTCGCTCAGCGGCTCACGCCGCCACCATGCGCGCAGAGGAACACGCGACAGGGCACGCGCAAGAAACGCGCTCCACGGCAGCATCCAGACCAGCAGCAGTCCCCAGAACAGCAGGAGCGGCACGGTGTCGTAGTCGCGCGGAACGCGGCGGTTCAGGTAGCGCAGCAGGTGCTCGTTGATGAAGTAGAACCAGAAGAAGCCGCGCACATTGCCGAACGAGGGCGCGGGGCTCAGCAGTCCACCAGCGGGATGCCCCACCGTGGGGTTCGCGAGCCCGGCAGCAATATGCCATGGCGCAGCAATCGCGAGAAACACCGCGATTCCGAGCCAGGGGTGCCAGCGGCGGAGATGCCAGAGATTGCGCGTGGCCAGCAGAAAAGCACCCGCAATCGTCAGCGGAAACACCAGCCCGATCAGTCCCTTGGTCATCACGCCCAGAGCGCAGGCCGCCGCGTATCCGGCGGCCGTCGCACGCGTGGGCTGCTCGAGCGAACGCCAGAAGCACAGCATGGCGACCGTGAGCCACAGGCAGACCATCGCGTCCGGAATCAGGATGCGCGTGAAGATGAACAGGCCAAAGCTGGTCGCCATCACCAGCGCCCCCAGCAGCCCGGCACTCTCGCTGAGAAAGCATGCGCGGCCGAGCGCCGCAACCGCCAGCAGCAGCAGCAGCGTGGAGAGCGCGAGCGGCAGGCGCGCTGCCCATGTCTCTGGCCCGAAGGCGCGAAAGCTTGCCGCCATGCTCCAGTACAGCAGCGGCGCCTTTTCGAGATAGCGGATGCCGTTCGCATAGAGCGTGACCCAGTCGTGCCGCGCGACCATCTCGCGCGCCACCTCGCCATGGACAGAGTCCGCATCGTCGAGCAGCGGCGGCTGCACGAGCGCAAAGCTGCCGTAGAGCAGCACCCAGACCGCGATGATCAGCACGTAGCCGCGGATGCGCGCATGTTGCCGCTGCGTTCCAGGTCCGGTTGGCTCTGCGATGGACAGCATCGACGCGATTGTCGCATCGACAGCACGATCCGTCCGACGTGCGAGCGACCTGGCGCGCAATCGATCTGACCCAAGATCAGACCCAAGACGAGATCCAAGACGAGACCCGGGATGAACTAAAGTAGACCCAAGCCAATGGCTCCGGTCGCCTCACAACTCGTGCCGCTTGCTCCGGCGTCCGCCGGGAGCGGGTCCGCCGCCACGCTCATCTTTGACGACTGGTATCCCGCGCTGCGCACCGATCAGTTGCGCCCGCGCCGCATGCACACCGCGATGCTGCTTGGCATTCCGCTCGTGCTCGGCCGTCGCAGCGACGGCGCCATCTTCGCGCTGCGCGATAGCTGTCCGCATCGCGGCATTCCGCTCTCGTGCGGCTGGTTCGATGGTGATGCGGTCACCTGCAAATACCACGGCTGGGCCTTTGAGCCGGGCAGCGGCCAGTGCCGCGACATCCCTTCGCTCACCGGCGTGGACACGCTCGATCCCACGCGCATCTACGCCACTGCGTATCCGTGCCTCGAGCAGGATGGCTACGCCTGGGTCTACATTCCGAGCGCCGGGCGCGGGCGCGTCCGCACGGAAGATCTGCCACCACCGCCCGCGGTGCCGCACTTCAGCCCTCGATTCCGCGCCGCCCACCTCGCGGCTGACCTGCCCTGCAACGTCGATCACGGCATCATCGGGCTGATGGACCCGGCGCATGGGCCGTTCGTGCACCAGGCCTGGTGGTGGCGCTCGCGGGCCAGCATCCATGAAAAGCAGAAGCAGTTCGAGCCCATCCCGCAGGGCTTCCGCATGTCGGCGCACGCGCCTTCAGGCAACAGCGCGCCATACAAATTGCTCGGGGTCTACGGCGAGCCGATTCTCACCACCATCGACTTCGTTCTGCCGAACCGGCGCTACGAGACGATCCGCTGCGGGGAGAAGTGGTTCTCCAGCCTGACCACTGTCACGCCCGTCACGGCGTCGACCTGCCGCATCGATGTGGCGGCGGCGTGGAACGTCTTCTACCATGTGCCATTTGTCACAATGGCGGCGCGGTTCTTCGGTGCGCGCTTCGTGCGGCAGGATCAGCAGACCATGATCGAGCAGGCGGAGGGCCTGCGCCACAATCCGACGCTGATGCTGATCGACGACGCAGACCGGCCCGCCAAGTGGTACTTCGCGCTGAAGCAGGCACGGCTGAACGGGGAAGACACGCACCCGCTCAGCGGACCGGTGACATTGCACTGGCGTAGTTAGGCTGTCGTATGATGCTCGGCATGCGCAGGCTCACCCTCGCTCTTCTGCCGGTCCTGCTGCTGTTCGGCGGCGCCAAGGCGCACTCCACCCCCAACCAGCAGGTCCAGGAACTGGTCCAGCGGTTCGAGCAGGCGCGGCATGAGTTCGATCTGCCGGCGATCACATCCATGGTTGCGAGCGATTACGTCGAGATCTCGCCGCTCGGCGAAGTCGATCCGCATGACAAGATGCTGGGCTACTACGCACCCGATAAGAAAGTGCCCGCGCCGCCCATGACCCTGGACGAAATTGAGGTGCGCACGTTTGGCGATTCCGCCGCCGTGATCGCGAGGCTGACGTACACCATGGCGGGTCAGAGCAACGCCCTGCGGTCGTCGTATATCGCGCACCACGAGCGCGGTGGCTGGAAGCTCGTCCACGTCCAGTACACACCGCTGCGACCGGGTCATTAGCCAGCGGGCGAGACTACTCGCGCGAATCGAACAGTGGCCGGCTGGCCCCACTTGCAGTCGCCGTCGGCACATTCTGTAACTGCTTGCGGCACTGTTCCTTCTTCTCTGCGAGGGCCGGCTGGTGCACACGCATCAGCGCGGCGAGCGCCTCGCGCTTGTGCCGCAGCATGTACGTATCCGTCTGGTGCACGAATGGATAGCCGCACGCTTCGTTGAAGTGCTCTTCGCTGCCGATCAGCTTCAGGACGGCTGCCGGGTTTACGACCAGTGCATCGGCGATCGCGACGCTCAGCCCCTGGCTGAAGGTGGAATCGGTAAACGGCGCAATCTCGGCGGCGGCCTCGAGCCACCCCGGGCTGCCCTCCGCCACATGCTCGAGCACGATGTCGTAGTTCGGCTCCTCGGGGCTATGCGGATCGACGTCCTTGACGAACCGGCGGACAAAGTTCTCCGCGCCTTCTTCCTTGATGTGGCGGCGGAAATCCGTGGACGTCATCGCGCGCATCTCGTTCGCGCTCACGCTCTGCGCCAGGCAGGCCGAGGCTCCGGCGGCCAGCAGGGAGACGAGTGCCGCAGCGACGGGGACAGAGACGAGTTGCCGAAGACGATTCATGCCACGATCATCGCACTGGAGCGCGCACAGGCAAAGACGGGAAGCGCTCGAAAGCGCGTCGGGAGTAATCCGCTGAGCAGTAACCAGAGCGGATTGCCCGGCGCCCATCGGGATGTCCGAAACGGGCCTACCCGCATCCCACTCGCGTTGAGACGTCAGCCCGGCCACCACCTGTTGCCAACCGCGACCCACTTCCTTTTCACTAGTCAGCCGCACCACGCACCGTCCGCTCCACCCGGATGTTCAGCGCGGAGCCCAGTTCGCTGAAGTCGTTCCGCACCGCCTCGCCCTGCCCCATCATGCGCGGCGACAGCTCGTACCAGATGTTCTGTGCCTGCCACAGGTCGACCGGAAATGGCAGGGAACGCAGAGCCTGCGCCAGGGTCAGCGCATGGCGGACCGCGTCCGGGTCAGTGGCCGCGTGCGCCAGCCGCTCCATCGCGCTGTGCATCCGCTCCTCGGCCAGATAGCCCAGCGTCGCCTCGTCCACCACGGTGCCATCGTTTCGAGCCTGGGCCAGCAGCCGCTCAATCGTTGGGACGTCGATCGGGTTGGATTCAAGGGCATGCCGCAACTGGGCATGGGTTGCAAACTGGGCCGCCACCCGCATCGCCGCCGGACGCGCCAGCCCGTTGCGCCCCAGGAAATGAAACAGCGAGGCATGGCTCGAATAGAGCTCCATCATGGAGCCCTCGAGCGAGCGCATCGCCGGGTCGAGGATGCTCTTCACAATGCGGCGCTGCTCGTCGGCAAACAGCGACGTGAGCGAGAACCGGCTCTCACCGAAGTAGTCATCCATCAGCCGGACGACCTCAGGCAGATTGCTCGCGTCCACCGCATCTTCGATCTCGCGCGCCAGTCCGGCCAGACCGGTCTCGTCCTCCGCCGTGATCCGGCGCACTGCCGCGGATACGTTCTGATCGCCGAAGTGCAGCAGCCCGTAGGCTGCCTCCTCGCACTCCTCGGTCAGCACGGAGCAGATGCGCACGCGCCCCAGCCGTAGCTGACCCAGTCCATACGGCAGCTGCGTCTCCCAAAGGTGCGTGAGCCGGTAGCAAAACAGCCGGTCACGCTTCCACGGCGCGGCATCGCCGGCGTGCGGAAACACGCAACTGATCGCGTAGTGCGCAACCACCTGTTCGAGGTCGACCGCCATGGGACGGATCGCCTCGTCATAGATGAAGCGGCCATCGTGCCATTCGGGATCGTTGCTCTTCGCGTCGGCCAGCCGCTCGGTGAAGCTGCGCTCGAGCAGGCCCTTCGTCTCGGGAAAGAGCATGCCGGCAAGCTCGATGACACGCGCCGCGTAGGTCATGATCTGCACTGTCTCGATACCCGAGATGTCGTCGAAGAACCAGCCGCAGCTCGTATACATCAGCATCGCGTTCCGTTCCAGCTCCATCAGCTGGAGGGCGCGCGTGCGCTCCGCCTTGCTCAGCGTGCGGCTGGCATGGCGGCCCAGGAAGCGGTCGACGGTGGCCGGCGACCGGTCGAGGATCACCTTGATGAAGTCGTTGCGTGCCGCGTCGGCATCGCCCAGCAGGGCGCTTGTGGCCGCTTCCACCTGGGGGGCAAGCGTATCCCGCAGCCAGTCCAGCGCCTCCCGCAGCGGCGCGCGCCACTTCTGGTTCCAGCCTGCCTTGCCGCCGTTGCAGCCGCAGTCGGCACGCCAGCGCTCCACCCCGTGGAAGCAGCTCCACGAGCTCCCTTCGACGATCTCTGCCTCGCAGGACGGCGGATGCAGTTCCAGGAATTGGCCGTAGTTGGTCAGCGTCGCCGCGCTCTCGTCGATCAGCTGCAGCGTGTACGCCAGGGCCATCTCGCCGTGGCGATGGTGGTGTCCGTAGCTTTCACCATCCGTCGCCACATGCACCAGTTGCGGCATGTCACTGTCGTGGAAGCCGCTGCTCAGCCGGTCGAAGAACGCGTCGCCGCTGTTCAGCAGGCCATCGAACGCGATCGCTCGCGATACGGGGCCGTTGTAAAAGAACACCGCGATCGAGCGGCCGGGGCTGGTGCGCACCAGGTAGGGCTGGGTCGAGTCGACGGAGCCATCGGGCGTCGGCGTCCAGCCGGCCTCCTCCTCGTCAGCAGTCGTCCTGCTGCTTGTCGCCGGTCCGTTCTCCGCAGCCGCGGTGTCGCCCGCCAGCTCCTCGATGCGGCGTACGCGCGCACACTGGTTGGGAGCGAGAATCGTGAACTTGATGCCATGCTTCGCCAGCAGATCGAGCGATTCGCGATCCGCGGCTGTCTCGGCCAGCCACATACCTTCCGGCTTCCGTCCGAAGCGGTGTTCGAAGTCGCGGATGCCCCACACGACCTGCGTCTCGCGGTCCCGCGTCGAGGCCAGCGGCAGGATGATGTGGTTGTAGGCCTGTGCCAGCGCAGAGCCATGGCCGCCGAACTGCTTCTGGCTCACCCGGTCCGCGTCGAGGATCATGCGATACGTGAGCGGCGACGTCTCCTCCATCCAGGAGAGCAGCGTCGGCCCGATGTTGAAGCTGATCCGCGAGTAGTTGTTGGTGATCCGCAGAATGCGGTTCTTGCTGTCCACGATCCGGGCCGCGCCGTTGGTCGCGTAGCACTCCGCTGTGATGCGCGCATTCCAGTCGTGATACGGGGCAGCCGAGTCCTGCGTCTCCACCGTCTCCAGCCACGGATTCTCGCGCGGCGGCTGGTAGAAGTGCCCGTGAATGCAGATGTAGCGAGGGGCCGCCGAGGGCGGGGCTGGAGAAACAGACATGCTGATCTTCAGTCTATGCGCCCGGCCGTTCGGCGCCATGCCGCGAAGGTCCGGCGGATCACCCACGCCGGCTCACTCCCGGGCTGTTCATTGGCGGTCCCGTTCACTCGGGCGGCGGCGACGCGCTCCCTGCAAGATCGCAGGCGCGCCACAGGTACCAGCTCGCGACCGAGCGCCAGGGCTCCCAGTGCCGCGCCCGCCGCAGCATGACGTCGGGCTTGGGCAGCAGTTCGGGCGTGATCGGCTTCGTCTTCGGGGGACGCCCGAAGGTCAGCAGGAAGCCCTTGCGTACGCCATAGTCGGTGACCGGGAACACATCGGGGCGTCCCAGCCGGAACATCAGCACCATCTCGACCGTCCACACGCCGATGCCGCGCACAGCGGTCAACCGCTTCACGATCTCGTCATCCGGCATGCGGCGGATCGCGGCGAGCGTCGGCACCGTGCCATCGAGTGTCTTCGCGGCGAGGTCGCGCAGCGCCCGCGCCTTGTTGGCAGAGAGACCGCACCCGCGCAGGAACTCATCGGGCACGGCGAGCAGGTGCTCCGGCTGTGGGTGCAGATCGCCGAATGCCGCGAGCAGGCGATGGAGGATCGCGAACGCCGCCTTGCCATGCAGTTGCTGATAGATGATCGACTCGAGCAGCGCTTCGAAGGGTGAGTGCTGGCTCTTCAGCCGCATCGTGAACGGCCCCGCGCGGCGGATCAGCTCGCCCAGCTTCGGGTCGGCGGCGCTCAGCGCGCGCACGGCTTCGTCGACGTCGTAACGGACCCCACGGCGGCCATCCTGCATGCTGGTGAGTGTAGCTGCGGCGACGGATTGAGCGCGTATCTGGAGTGTCAACGGCCGCGCGAAGCGCCTGCTAAACGGCTTGTTGCGTGTCACGTTCGACAACATCACGGCGTCCTGCGGGCTCGCGTTATGGAGCACGCGAGAATTGCTGCTATAGTCCTTCTTTGCCCCCTACTCACGTCGACAAACCCCGACCAGAGTAGTCGCAAATCGTTGAAAGCAGTGGACCTCTAACCCCCTTCATTGCCGTAGCACGGGAAGCAGGAACGGATCGATGGCGCAGATTTTTGACCGCAGCTCAAACGCTTTGGCGCGTATGAGCCTGATCCTCACGGGATTGATCGTCATTGCCTTGGGAGTGACGCTGGACCAGCTGCAGCGCTCCCCCTGGGTCACCCGGCAAGGCCAGCGCGCGGATCAGCCGGTACCCTTCAGCCACAAGCATCACGTGATGGGCCTCGGCATCCAGTGCCAGTACTGTCACACCTCGGTCGAGCGCTCGAGCTATGCCGGCATTCCTCCGACCAAGACCTGCATCAACTGCCATGCGCAGATCTGGACCAATGCGCAGCTGCTTGAGCCGGTGCGTGAGAGCTGGGCGACGGGCGAGTCCATTCGCTGGATCCGGGTGCACGATCTGCCGGACTACGTCTACTTCAACCACTCCGTCCACGTGAACAAGGGCATGGGCTGCTCCTCCTGCCACGGCCGCGTCGACCTGATGCCGATCATGTACCAGGAAGGCTCGCTGCAGATGGAGTGGTGTCTGAACTGCCATCGCAACCCGGTGAAGAACATCCGCCCGGCGAACGAGATCTACAACATGGCCTGGACCGGCCCGTCGACGGATAAGCCAGTGTGGTGCGGCAGCCTCGGCGACAAGGACGGCACGCCGACTGCCCAGTCGGTCAGCTGCACGACGGTCGATCCGCAGCAGGTGGGTGCAAGGACGGCAGCGCTCGACATGTTGCCGCCGACGGCGACGCCTGAGGGGCACCTGCTCGACGTGGCCGCCCATCCGAACGGGGCCAGCGGGCCAACGGGCGCCGACCACGTGAGCTACACCAAGTTCACCACTCAGGACGGCCTGGGCAAGTACCTGGTCAGCCAGTACCACATCAAGAATCCCAACGACATCAGCAGTTGCGAGACCTGCCATCGCTAGCGGCAGGCGTCGGGAGCCACGGGTGAGAGCCGGCAACACGAACCAGAACGAGAGCAGAAGCGGAACGATGGACACAGAAGATCGAATGGTGGCGAAGGATGGGCAGCTGACCGTGCTTGAGTCAGCGAAGGGCATCACGCTCGCGGCCGCCCGCGCCGAGCTTGACGAAACCAGCAGCCACGCCTGGCAGGGCGTGGATGAGGCAGCCAAGGACCCCGCGTTCGGCCTGCGCGTGGAGCGCGAGTTCCCGGAGCATGCCAGCGAGTGGGTCGACCCGGTCTCGCGCCGCGGCTTCATGAAGCTGATGGGCGCCTCGCTCACCATGGCCGGCCTTGCCGGCTGCACCAAGCAGCCCGACGAGCCGATCTACCCGTACATCAAGCAGCCCGAAGACCTGATCCTCGGCCAGCCCAACTACTTCGCGACCGCCTTCCCGTTTCCGACCGGCGCGCTGCCGCTGCTGGTCAAGAGCGACGCCTACCGCCCGATCAAGATCGACGGCAATCCCGAGCACCCGATGTCGAAGGGCGGCTCCGATCCGCTCAGCCAGGGCTCGCTGCTTGGCCTCTACGATCCGGACCGCTCGCAGCGCATCCTCTACCACCTGGAGACGACCGCCTGGGCTGACTTCCAGAAGGCGGTGCAGCGCGATACGTCGAAGCTCAACGGCGGCCAGGGCCTCTACATCCTGAGCGCCACCATCACCTCGCCGACCCTTGCCGCGCAGTGGAAGGACGTGCAGAAGCGCTTCCCGCAGGCCCGGCTGGTGCAGTACGAGCCGGTCAACCGGGATGCGGCACGCCGCGCCTCGAAGGCGGCCTTCGGCGACTTCTACGACGCGCAGTACATGCTCGCGAATGCGGACGTCGTCGTCTCGCTCGATTCGGACTTCCTCTCCGGCATCCGGCAGCCCGGCTTCAACAAGCTGGCGAACGACTTCATTGGCCGCCGCAAGCTGATGGACAAGTCGGTCGAGATGAACCGGCTCTACGCAGTCGAGAGCACGCCCCGCACCACCGGCTTCAAGGCCGATCACCGCCTCAAGCTGCGTGCCAGCCAGGTTGGCGCCTTCTCCCGCGCGCTGGCGCAGGCGCTGGGCGCTCCGGGCGGCGGTGGCGCACAGCCGAACTGGACTGGTGAGCAGCAGCAGTACCTCCAGGCAGTGGTGGCCGATCTGAAGGCGCACGGCGGCAAGTCCGTCGTCATCCCGGGCGAGGATCAGACCCCGGACGTCCACCTGGCCGCCATCGCCATCAATCAGGCGCTCGGCAACGTAGGCAAGACGGTCGTCTACACCGAAGCCATCGACCCCCTGCCGTCCATCCAGACGGACGATCTGAAATCGCTCGTTGCCGACATGAATGCCGGCAAGGTGCAGTGGCTGCTCATGCTGAACGTTAACCCGGTCTACTCGGCGCCGGCGGATCTCAAGTTCCTCGAGGCGCTGGGCAAGGTGCCGACCAGCGTGCACCTGGGCGATTACGTCGACGAAACCGCCCAGTACGCCACCTGGCACGTCAACGGCACGCACTACCTCGAGAACTGGTCTGACGCTCGCGCATATGACGGCACGCTCTCGGTCGTGCAGCCCATGATCGAGCCGCTCTACGCGGGCAAGAGCGCGCACGACATCGTGCAGCTGCTCACCGACAATCCGCAGCGCTCGCCGTTTGCGGCAGTGCAGGCCACCTGGCAGCCCGTCCTCAAGGGCGACTTCGAGTCGGCCTGGCGCAAGGTGCTGCACGATGGCTTCGCCGCAAACACGGCGTTCCCGGCCAAGTCGCTCAACGCAAACACCTCCGCACTCAGCGCAGCGGCGGCGCCCGTTGTCTCCGACGACCAGATCGAGCTGATCTTCCGCCCCGATCCGTCGATCTATGACGGCCGCTTCGCCAACATCGGCTGGCTCCAGGAGCTGCCGAAGCCGCTCATCAACAACTCGTGGGACAACGCCGTCCTGATGAGTGGCCCGACCAAGACCAAGCTCGGTGTCGAAGAGGGCGATGTGATTGAGATCGCGCTCAACGGCGCGACGGTGCGTGGCCCGGTGCTCTCGGTTCCCGGCCACCCGGACAACTCGTTCACGCTGCACCTCGGCTACGGCCGCCAGCACGCGGGTCGCGTCGGCTCTGGGATGGGCTTCAACGCCTTCCCGCTGCGCACCTCGAACGCGCCGTCGGTCGTCACGGGCGCGCAGGTGAAGAAGACGGGCGAGACCTACGAGGTCGCTGTCACGAAGAGCCACTACTCGGATGAGCGCGGTGAACGCGCCCGTGCCGGCACCGGCTTCTCGGGTGGCGACATGCGCTCGCATTCGCTCGAAGGCGACGAGGCTATCACGCGCGGCATTGTGCGCTCGACCACGCTCGAGGAGTTCCGCAAGGAGCCGAACTTCGCGCAGGAAGAGGGTGTCGCTCCCGAGTCGCCGGATCGCAGCACCACCATGTTCCCCAACTGGACGTATGAGCACAACGCCTGGGGCATGGCGATCGATCAGAACTCCTGCATCGGCTGCAACGCGTGCATCGTGAGCTGCTATGCGGAGAACAACATCGCGGTGGTCGGCAAGCACAATGTGAAGACCGGCCGCGACATGCAGTGGATCCGCATCGATACCTACTTCGAGGGTGATCTGCAGGCGCCGCGGGCTCACTTCCAGCCCATGACCTGCCAGCATTGCGAGAACGCGCCCTGCGAGCAGGTCTGCCCGGTGGCGGCCACGGTGCACACGCCGGAAGGCCTGAACACCATGGTCTACAACCGCTGCGTGGGCACCCGCTACTGCTCGAACAACTGCCCGTACAAGGTGCGCCGCTTCAACTTCCTGCTCTTCTCCGACTACGAGACGGAGAGCCTGAAGCTGATGCGCAACCCGGATGTCTCGGTGCGCAGCCGCGGCGTCATGGAGAAGTGCACCTACTGTGTGCAGCGCATCATGGCTGCGCGCATCGAGGCGGACAAGGAAAACCGCAACATCCGGGACGGCGAGATCGTCACCGCCTGCCAGCAGGCGTGCCCGACGGAGGCGATCGTCTTCGGCAACATCAACGACCCCAATGCCAAGGTGTCCAAGATCAAGGCGCAGTCGCGGAACTACAGCGTGCTCGCCGATCTGAACACCCGCCCGCGCACCACCTACATCGCAGAAGTCACCAACCCGAACCCAGCGCTCACGCCCGAGGCGGTGGAACACGCGCCCGAGCGCAGCTAGGGAGAAGCAGATCAGATGGCGACCAGAGATCTAGCGACGAACGATCCGATGCTCGACCCGATCACCGGCGAGGTGCGGGTCATTGCGCCGGGACATACCTTCAAATCGGTCACGGAGAAAATCTCCCGGATCGTGCTCACCCCGTATACCCCGGTTGGCTGGTTTCTTGGCCTGCTGGTAGCGGCTGGCGGCGTCAGCATCCTGATGACCGCGCTCACCTGGCTGGTGCTGCGCGGCGTCGGCATCTGGGGTCTCGACATCCCGGTCGCGTGGGGCTTCGCGATCATCAACTTTGTCTGGTGGATCGGTATCGGCCACGCCGGCACCCTGATCTCGGCCATCCTGCTGCTGTTCAAGCAGACCTGGCGCAACTCGATCAACCGGTTCGCCGAGGCGATGACGATCTTCGCCGTGGTCTGCGCCGGCATGTTCCCGCTGATCCACGTCGGCCGTCCGTGGCTGGGGTACTGGCTGTTCCCGTACCCGAACACGATGAACGTGTGGCCGCAGTTCCGCTCGCCGCTGCTCTGGGACGTGTTCGCGGTGTCGACCTACGCCACCATCTCGGTCGTGTTCTGGTATATCGGCATGATTCCCGATCTCGGGACCATGCGCGATCGCGCGAAGACGCCGTTTGCGCAGTACATGTTCGGGCTGGCGGCCCTTGGCTGGCGCGGCTCGGTCCGCCACTGGATGCGCTATGAGACGGCCTCGCTGCTGCTGGCCGGTCTGGCCACGCCGCTGGTGCTCTCGGTGCACACGGTTATCAGCTTCGACTTCGCGGTCGCGACACTTCCCGGCTGGCACACGACGATCTTCCCGCCCTACTTCGTCGCCGGCGCCGTCTACTCGGGCTTCGCCATGGTCATCACGCTGGCCGTGCCGATCCGCAAGTTCTACCACCTCGAAGACCTCATCACGATTCGCCACATGGACAACATGGGCAAGGTCATGCTCACGACCGGCCTGATCGTTGCCTACGGCTACGGGATGGAGCTCTTCATGAGCTGGTTCTCGGCCTCGCACTGGGAATACTTTGCCTTCTGGAACCGCATGTTCGGTCCCATGGGCTGGAGCTACTGGGTGCTGATCGCCTGCAACATCGCCATCCCGCAGGCGCTCTGGTTCCGCTCTGTCCGGACCAGCGTTCCGGCCATGTTCGTGCTGTCGCTGGTGGTCAATACTGGTATGTGGTTTGAGCGCTTCGTCATCGTCGTGACCAGCCTCTACCGCGACTATCTGCCCTCCTCCTGGGGTACCTACCGCGCTACGCGCTGGGACTACGGCACGTTCCTTGGCACCCTGGGGCTGTTTACCTTCCTGTTCTTCCTGTTTGTCCGCTTTCTGCCCATGATCCCCATGTCGGAGCTGCGCATCCTCTTGCCGCAGTCCAAGGTGGGCCGTGAGCCGGAAGCCGTGCACGAGGCTGGTGACTGATGTCTATCCCCGAGGGTGTCTACGGCCTGCTGGCCGAATTCGACTCCGCCACGTCGCTGACTGCGGCCGCCTCGTCGGCCTATCAGGACGGCTGGCGTCGCCTGGACTGCTACACGCCTTACCCCTGCGAAGAGGCCGCGGAGGCGATCGGCTTCCATCGCAACTTCGTCCCGCTGATCACGCTGATCGGCGGCATGATGGGTTGCGCGGCCATGTTCCTGATGGAGACCTGGATCAATGTCTGGGCCTACCCGCTGAACATCGGCGGCCGCCCGCTCTACTCCTGGCCGGCGTTCGTCGTCCCGGCGTACGAGTGGACCATTCTGTTCGCGGGTCTGACGGCGGCCTTCGGCATGCTCGCCATGTGCGGCCTGCCGGCGCCTTACCACCCGCTGTTCAACGCGCCCAACTTCCGCACCGGCGCTTCGTCGGACAAGTTCTTCCTCTGCCTGGAGGCGCGCGATCCCAAGTTTTCGACCACCGAGTCACGGGCTTTTCTCGAGCGGCTGCATCCCGTCTCGATCGTGGAGGTGGACTATTAGCCCGCTTTCGGTCATCACGTCTTCGTCGAGCCTTTGCTCCATGCGTCGTTTCTTGACGGAAACGCCGCGCCCGGCCTCGTCGGCCTCCCGGACCGGGAACCGAAACCGGGCAAGCGCCATCCGCAAAACCCTCGGCCTGTGCAGCCTGGCCGCGCTGGCGCTCGCCGCCGGCTGCCGTCAGGACATGCACAACCAGCCCAAGTTCGTCCCCCAGCGGGGGACCGACTTCTTCCCCGACGGCCGCTCCGCCCGCATGCAGGTCGACCACACGGTCGCCCGTGGGCAGGAGGCGCAGGCGGACTTCTTCAACACCGGCCTCCAGGACGGCAAGGAAGTGGACGCGCTGCCCTTTCCGGCGACTCTTGCCGTGCTCGAGCGCGGGCAGGAGAAGTACAACGTCTACTGCACGCCCTGCCACTCGCGCGTGGGTAACGGCGCGGGCATGATCGTCGAGCGCGGCTACAAGCCGGCCGGCAACTTCCATGATGCGAAGCGCCTGGCGCAGCCGATGAGCCACTACTTCTACGTCATCACCAACGGCTACGGCGCCATGCCCGACTATTCGGCGCAGGTCGGCGTGGCCGACCGCTGGGCGATCGCGGCCTACATCCGCGCGCTCCAGCTCAGCCAGAATGCGCACCAGGCCGATCTGCCAGCCGGCGCCCGCGTCCAGCAGTTGAGCGAGGTGGCCGACCAGCAGGGTCTGCCCGCGAGCTATGCCGGACCGTGGGAGCTGCCGCAGACCGCCGTCTCTGCCATGCCCATGACGCCGGCCAGCAGCACGTCACCAGGCCTAGTGCCGGAGAGCCCGAACCAGACACCCCTGTCGAGCACGCGCCAGCAGATGAGCCTGCCCAACGGGGACACCAGCTCGGCCACCCCTGACCCGATGAAGTATCAGCCCAAGGGCTCGAAGCCGGCCTCGGCCGGGCAGCCCCTGCCGCGCTAGCGCGCAGGGCCGAAGAGGACACGAACGACGTGACGCACGGAAACGGACACGCAACCCGCACCTTGACTGGCGACCTCGCGGCGCCCCCGGCACTGATCGCTGCCTGGCGCCGCCGCGCCCTCGTGGTCGCCGTCGTCTTCTCCATCCTGGGAGTGATCCTGGCCGTGCTGGCCAGCGTCATCGAACATGACCAGTTCGACCACCTGATCCGCTCCTGGCTGATGGGCTTCATGCTGTGCTGGGGCTTCTCGCTTGGCGGCCTCGCCCTGCTGATGGTCCAATACCTGTCCGGCGGTAAGTGGGGCCTGCTCATCCGGCGTCCGCTCGAGGCGATGAGCCGCACCCTCTGGGTCCCGGCGCTGATGCTGATCCCGGTGCTGGTCTTCATGAAGAAGCTCTACCTCTGGGCGCGCTACACCAATCCGTACCCGGCGCTTCAGCAGCACCTCATCACCAAGGAGCAGGCGCACGCCATCGGCTGGAAGCACCCCATGCTCAGCCCGGTCAGCGTGGTTATCCAGATGGTGGTCTGCTTCGCGATCTGGTTCTTCTTCATGGCCGTGATGAACCGCTGGTCGCTCGAGCGCGATCGCGACAGCGCGCCGCGCGTCGCCTTCTGGCAGAAGCGCTTTGAGAACATCTCGGGTGTCGGCGCCGTGATCTACGCGCTCACCCTGACCGTGCTCGCCATCGACCTCGTCATGTCGACCGACGTCACCTGGTTCTCGACCATGTACGGCCTCAACTTCCTGGTCGGCCAGGGCTATGCCGTGCTGGCGCTCTCCGTGATTACGGTGGTCAGCCTGTCGCGCGTCGAGCCGATGCGCACCATCCTGCGCACGACCGAACAGCACGATCTCGGCAAGCTGATGTTTGCCTTCGTCATGCTGAACATCTATCTCAACTTCTCGCAGTTCCTGATCATCTGGTCCGGCAACCTGCCGGAAGAGATTCCCTGGTACCTCGACCGTATCCGCGGCCACTGGGGCATCATGTTCACTCTCGATTTCATCTTCCACTGGCTGATCCCGTTCTCGCTGTTGCTGTCGCGCGATATCAAGCGCAACAAGCAGCGCATCGTGATGGTCGCCAAGTGGATGATCTTTGCGCGCGCCTGGGACATGTTCATGTTGATCGAGCCAAGCTTCAGCCCCCGCCAACTACGCTTCTCCATTGGTATTCTTGAGTATGCCGCTGTGCCGGTTGCGATGATCGCGTTCTGGGTAGTGGCCTATCTGAACCAGCTCACGCGGCGGCCGCTGGTGCAGACCAACGACCCGCACCTGGCCGAGATTCTGGAGCCTGAACATGCACACGCCTAACACCCCGGACTACGACCCTCGCGGCCAGCACGGGATCTCGCCGACTGGCGCGGGCGTGCCGACGGCCGGCTACGAGACCTCGGATATCAAGGTCACCGGCATCATCGTCTTTCTCGTCTCGCTGATGGTCTTCCTGGTCATTTTCTTTGTCTTCTGTTTCGGCATGGGCAAGGTGATCAACAGCGCGCTCGTGCGCCACGATGGTCCGCCCAACAAGTGGAACCAGTTCAACTTCGCGCCCGGCAAGGGCAAGAACCTCGAGTCGAACGCGGCCATGGAGCAGCAGCAGTTGCAGAAGATGACGGCGCGCTTCCCCACGCCGCAGCTGCAGATCGATGACGGCCACCAGGATCTGGCCGACATGCATGCCCGCGAAGACCTGATGCTCGACCACTACACCTGGGTCGACCAGCAGAAGGGCACGATGCGCATCCCGATCGGCGAGGCCATGCAACTGGTCGCGCAGCGCGGACTGCCGGTCGTCGCCTCCGGCGCCACGGCACCGAATGCGTCCCTGATGACCGCGGACATTCCGCTCCAGATGACGCCGCCGCTGACCAACGGCTTCGCCCGCACCGGCTACGAGCAGACGCTCGAAGTGGTGCAGAACCACCAGCAGGATCGCAAAGACACCCGGTATGGCCAGCAGGCGCAGATGACCACGCCCCAGCCCTATACCAGCCACAAGTAGTTAGCCAGAACCTTCACCGAGGAGTCGCATCGTGAGCACCCCGCAGTTCAGCCCGCAGATCCCGCAGCCCACCCCACACCGGACCGTTCGTTCGGGTGCGCTGGTGCGCCTTGCGTCGCTGCTGCTGCTCTGCGCCTCGGCCCTGTCTGCGTTCGCGCAGGTCTCGCCTCCGGGGGAGAAGCAGATGGGCGACCCGGCCGATGACAAGCTCCCCGCCATTCTCAAGACGGCAACGGTTCACCAGCATCTTGACCAGCAGCTGCCGCTGAATGCAGCGTTCGTCGACGACCAGGGCCGCCCGGTCACGCTCGGCCAGTACTTCGACGGGCGTCACCCGGTGCTGCTGGCGATGGTCTACTACCGCTGCCAGGTGCTCTGCTCGGAGGAGCTGCGCGGGCTGACCGGCGCGCTCGAGATGGTCAGCTACAAGCCGGGCCAGGAGTTCCAGATCGTCGCCATCTCGATCGATCCGAGCGAGACGCCGGCGATGGCGGCCGCCAAGAAGCGCGAGATGGTGACCTACTACGGTCACAAGGACACCGCGGACGGCTGGCACTTTCTCACTGGCAAGGAGCCGGCGATCGAAGCCGTGGCCCGCGCGACCGGCTTCGGCTACGTGCGCACGCCCGGACCGGACGGCAAGTCCGACCAGTTCGCCCACTCGAGCGCTATCCAGATCGTCACGCCCGAGGGGCGGATCGCCCAGTACTACATGGGTGTCGAGTACTCGCCACAGGATCTTCGGCTGGGGCTGATCGACGCCTCGAACCACAAGATCGGCACCGTGGTCGATACCGCGCTGACGTACTGCTATCGCTATGACCCGTCGCTGCAGCGCCACAGTCTGATCGTCGCGCGTATCGTGCAGGCCGGCTGTCTGCTCACCGTGCTGGTGCTGGGCAGCTACATGATCATCATGTTTCGCCGCGATGCGAAACAGAGCAAGCTCTGGAAGAACGAGCCCCACTCCGTCGCTTAAACGCAGTCGGGCCACGCAGGTTCAGGAAAAGGAACGCAGGTACAAGGAACGATGCATTTCATTAGCCCGGTTCTCTGGCAATTCTTAATAAAGTGGCTGACGGACTCCGCGCTGTTTCCGCCGCAGGCCTCGGCCATTGCGCCCTACATGGACGCGTTTTATTTCTTCCTGATCCTGATCTCGCTCGTCGGCCTGGTGGTCGTCCTCCTGATGGTGACCGGGTTCTCGATCCGCTATCGCCGGGATCGCAATCCGAATCCCACCCACATCGAAGGCTCCACCCTGCTGGAGGCCACCTGGACCATCATCCCGCTGGCGCTCTTCATGGTGTGCTTCGTCTGGGGCGCGCTGCTCTACTTCCGTATCTACAATCCGCCGACCAACGCGATGAACATCTACATCGTGGGCAAGCAGTGGATGTGGAAGGCCGAGCACCCGGGCGGTCAGCACGAGATCAATGCCCTGCACATCCCGATCAATCGCGACGTGCAGCTCACGATGATCTCGCAGGACGTCTTTCACAGCTTCTCGATCCCGGCCTTCCGCGTAAAGCGTGAGGTGATCCCGGGCCGCTATTCGAGCGTTTGGTTCCGCGCCACGCAGCCCGGCACCTATCACCTCTTCTGCACGCAGTACTGCGGCACGCTGCACTCGGCGATGATCGGCGAGATCGTCGCCATGCAGCCCGACGACTACCAGAAGTGGACCTCCGGCTCGACCAGCGGACAGTCGCTGGGACAGAACGGCGAGCGCCTGTTCGCCTCGCTCGGCTGCAACTCCTGCCACAGCGGCAATGCGGCAGCGCGCGGTCCGAACCTCGCCGGCATCTACAACAGCTCGGTCACGCTCCAGAACGGCCGCACCACCACCGTCGATGACGAATTCCTGCGCGGCTCCATTCTGAACCCGACCACGCATCAGCTCGCAGGATATGCCCCGATTATGCCGACCTATCAAGGTCAAGTGAGCGAAGACGGGCTGATCGACCTGGTGGAGTACATCAAGGGTCTAAACTCGAACTATCGAGTGCAGCAGACGCTCAACACCAAAGACCTGAGCGCCGAACAGAAAAACGCCACCAAGGCGGCGCCGGACTACCGTACCGGCCTCACGCTGGATTCCGGGCAGCCTCATCGGACCCCAGCCGACACGTCCACCTCGCGGGGCATGGGGGTTTCACCGCAATGAGCACCGTTGTTCGCCTTCCCAATCAGCAGGACGCTACGCTGCCCAGGCGCAGCTATCTGAATAGTGAGTACGGCCTGAAGAGCTGGCTGCTTACCGGGGACCACAAGCGGATCGCGATCCTGTACCTGATCTCGATCACCTTCTTCTTCTTCCTCGGTGGCGCCTTCGCCGGCCTGATCCGCCTTGAGCTGCTGACGCCGCTCCCGGATCTGGTCGCCTCCGATACTTACAACAAGCTGTTCACCATGCATGGCGTGATCATGATCTTCCTGTTCCTGGTGCCCTCGGTGCCGGCGACGATCGGGAACTTCGTGCTGCCCATCATGCTGGGAGCGCGCGACCTCGCCTTCCCCAAGATCAACCTGCTGAGCTGGTATCTCTACATGATCGCCGGCATCTTCACCGTCTCCGCCCTGGTGCTCGGCGGCGTCGATACCGGCTGGACGTTCACCACGCCGCTCTCGACCCACTACCTGAACACCCACGTGGTCACGGCGGCGATGGGCATCTTCATCGCCGGTTTCAGCTCGATCTTCACCGGGTTGAACTTCATCGTCACGACGCACCGCATGCGCGCTCCGGGCATGACCTGGTTCCGCATGCCGCTGTTCGTCTGGTCGCACTACGCGGCGTCCATCCTGATGGTGCTCGGCACCCCGGTGCTGGCGATCACGCTGGTGCTCGTCGCGCTCGAGCGTACCATCGGCATCGGCGTCTTCGACCCGACCAAGGGCGGCGACCCGCTCCTGTTCCAGCATCTCTTCTGGTTCTACTCACACCCTGCCGTCTACATCATGATTCTTCCCGGCATGGGCGTGATTTCGGAGGTCATCAGCACCTTCTCCCGGAAGCGCGTCTTCGGCTACACCGCTGTCGCTTTCTCGTCGGTCGCCATCGCGGTCTTCGGCTTCTTCGTCTGGGCGCACCACATGTTCATCATGGGTGTGTCGAACTACTCGGCGCTGGTCTTTTCGCTGCTCACCATGCTCGTCGCGGTGCCCTCGGCGATCAAGATCTTCAACTGGAGCGCCACCCTCTATAAGGGGTCGATCACCTTCGAGACGCCGATGCTCTACGCCTTCGGCTTCATCGGGCTGTTCACCATCGGCGGCCTGACCGGTGTCTTCCTCGGCTCGCTCGGCATGGACATCCACCTGACCGAGACCTACTTCATCGTGGCGCACTTCCACTTCGTCATGGTCGGCGGCATGCTGATGGCCTACCTCGCGGGCATCCACTTCTGGTGGCCCAAGATGACCGGCCGCATGTATCCGGAGTCGATCTCGAAGCTGGCCGCGGTCACCACCTTCATCGGTTTCATCCTGACCTTCTTCCCGCAGTTCATCCTCGGCTACCTCGGCATGCCGCGCCGCTATCACGCGTATCCGCCGGAGTTCCAGGTGCTCAACGTGCTCTCGACCGCAGGCGCCACGGTGCTCGGCGTCGGCTACCTGCTGCCGATGATCTACATGGTGTGGTCGCTCAAGTACGGCGCCATCGCGGGCTCGAACCCGTGGCAGGCGACCGGGCTCGAGTGGCAGATCCAGTCACCGCCGCCGACCGAGAACTTCCTCGAGAACCCGGTCGTCGATTTCGAAGCGTACGATTACGAATACTGGGCGAACAAGACACAGCACGAGGTAACGACCGTTGGATAGCCAGACCGTAGCCGTCCGCAACGAGGCCGAGATTGCCCATCACGAAGGAGAGCACCCTGCTTTTCTGCGCCACCACTTTGAAACAGTGGAGCAGCAGAAGGAGGCGGTCTCCTTCGGGATGTGGCTGTTCCTGCTGACGGAGATCATGTTCTTCGGCGGCCTCTTCATGGCGTACCTGCTGTACCGGAACTGGTACTACGACGCCTTCGTCTCGGCCTCGAACACCCTGGGCATCGGGCTCGGCACCACGAACACCGCCGTCCTGATCCTCTCGAGCTTTACGATGGCGATGGGCGTCTTCTCCGCCGAGATGCGCAACCGGCGCGGGCTGATGATCTCGCTGGGCGCGACCATCCTGCTCGGCCTCGTCTTCCTTGGCATCAAGTCGGTCGAATACCACGAGAAGTTCGTCGAGCACCACGTGCCCGGCGCCAACTTCTCCATCGAAGACTTCGTCCATCCGGCGGACAAGCGCGACACCGCGCTCGCCCCCGACATGGCGCAGCACGCGCAGATCTTCTTCTTCCTCTACTTCGCGATGACCGGCATGCACGCGCTGCATATGATCATCGGCATCTCGATCCTGTTCGGCCTGCTCTACAAAGCCTGGCAGGGGGCCTACACGAACGGACACACATCCACCATCGACAACTTCGGCCTGTACTGGCACTTTGTCGATATTGTGTGGATCTTCCTGTTCCCGCTGCTCTATCTGATCAGCCGTCACCCGCTGCACTAATTTCGTTCAAGGACTCCGCCCGTGTCGCACCCCACACTCGCCGATAATCACGCTGAGCACCACGTTGTCGGACCCAAGATCTACGGCCTGATCCTGCTGGCGCTGCTGGTTATGACGGCGCTTACGACCGGCATCGCCTTCGTCAACCTGGGCGTCTTCAGCCCGGTGATCGCGCTCGCGATCGCCGTAGTCAAGGCGACGCTGGTGATCCTCTTCTTCATGCACGTCAAGTACAGCTCGCGGCTGGTGATGCTGACCGTCACGGCGGGCTTTTTCACCTTCCTCGTGCTCATCACGATGACGCTCAGCGACTACATGAGCCGCGCCTGGGGTCTCTGGTAGGCGCATCCACCTGCTCCGAGAACGGGCGGCCTCCGGGCCGCCCGTTCTGTTTGCTCCACTCTCGCATCCGGCGAACACGATCTCCAGCGCAGCGCCCGGGAGCCCGCGCCCGCCCGTCTATCCTGAGAGCGAGACACACCCGCATCGCCCTTTCTCCATGCCTCTCAAAACGACCTCCAAAAGCACCATCAAGGCCAGCTCCATCCGGAAAGCCGCTGGTACGCGACCGGCCCAGGCGCCGGCCGAGAGCAAAGCCGGCGATGCCTCGCTCGCGTCGCTCCCCGAGCCGCTGCGCCGCATTGCAAACACGCCGCGCATCCGCATTCGTCGCGGCGGTGCGCCCCATGCGAACGGCAAGTGCGTCGTCTACTGGATGCAACGGGCTGAGCGGGGCGTGGACAATCCCGCGCTCGACTGCGCCATCGATGTCGCGAACGAGCTCGGCCTGCCTGTCGTCGCGTACTTCTCGGCCATCTCGAACTTTCCGCGCGCCAACTGGCGGCACTACGCCTTCCTCAACCAGGGCCTGCATGACGCGGAGCACGATCTCGCGGAACGCGGCGTGGGCTTGGTCGTGCGCCGGCCACCGAATCACTCGCTCGAGCGCTTCGCTGCGGAGGTGGGCGCCGCGATCATCATTGGGGACGAGAATCCGCTGCGCGATCCGGAGCGCTGGCGAAGTGTGCTCGCGCACCGCCTCGACATCCCGTACTGGACGGTCGATGCGGACGTTGTCGTGCCCTCGTGCCTGTTCGAGCGGAGCTTCTTCGCGCAGCACCTCTTCCGCAAGCGCCTTCATCCGCTCCTGCCGGAGTACCTGGTCGAACCGCAGCCGCCCACAGTTGCGAAGCGATGGACGTCGCCACGCGGCCTCGAGCGCTGGGTGCTCGACGACGACATCACGCGCGGCTGGAGCAATCTCAACCGCAGGATCGGGCCAGTGGACACGTTCCGGGGTGGCTCGCACGCTGCGCTCGCGCGGCTGCGCCTGTTCATCGACCGCCAGCTCGCGAACTACGAGGAGGCACGCCGCAAGCCGCAGCTCAACGGCACCAGCCAGCTCTCGCCCTACCTGCACTTCGGCCACATCAGCCCGCTGCGCATTGTGCTCGAGGTGCAGAAGGCCATTGCTGCCGGCAAGGCTCCGCAGTCCGCGTACGACGCTTACATCAATGAACTGGTCG